>JASHQJ010000114.1 GCA_030037595.1 Candidatus Binataceae bacterium | reverse complement strand
CGACTCTGATTACGCTCAACCCGGCGATCCTCCGGATTAATCTCGGCTGGCGAATTGGCTTTGGGATCGGACCGCTCGTGGGACTCGCGATTCTCTACGTGCGACGTTTTGTCCCGGAGAGTCCGCGCTGGCTGCTGACGCATGGGCGTATCGACGAAGCCGAGGAAGTCGTGCGTGAGATTGAGCGGCACGCGGGTGCGGCGCATCGCATCGCGTCAACGTTGCCAGCGCTGCGCATCCGGAGGCGGCGGCATTTCGGGCTCGAGGTGATCTTTGAGGCTCTGCTACATCGCTACCGGAGCCGCTCGCTCGTCGGGCTCGTGCTGATGGCGTCGCAGGCGTTCGTCTACAACGCGATCTTCTTCACCTACGCGCTGGTGTTGAGCCGCTACTACGCGGTGCGCCCCGATGCGACGGGGCTGTATCTGCTGCCGTTTGCGATCAGCAACTTCATCGGCCCGCTCGTGCTCGGCCGTTTCTTCGACACTATCGGACGCCGGCAGATGATCTGCGTGACATATGCCTTATCGGCCGCCGTACTCGCGCTGACGGGATGGCTCTTCATGAGGAACATGCTGACGAGTCTCACGCTCGCGAGCCTCTGGACGATCCTGTTCTTCTTCGCCTCACCGGCGGCGAGCGCCGCATATCTCACGGTGAGTGAAGTGTTTCCGCTCGAGATTCGCGCGCTCGCGATCGCCGTGTTCTACTCGGCGGGCACCGCGGTCGGCGGAATCGTCGCGCCGTGGTTTTTCGGCCGCCTGATCGACACCGGCTCGCGAGGCGCGCTGTTTGCAGGATACCTCACGGCGGTCGCGCTGATGCTCGCGGCGGCAATCGTCGAACTCGCCTACGGGATCTCCGCGGAACGCAAAAGTCTCGAAGAGGTCGCCGCGCCGCTGTCCTCGATTGATTAGGAGCTTGTCGCCGATACTACAGGTGCGCCGCGATACAGATCGCCTCATTATCCATGTGAACCAAGCCGGCAGCGTTCGCGAAGCGGCGGGCCTCCTCGGTAACCGCCGAGAGGATTCGCTCCTGCATCTCGGGTGAGACTCTCCCGAGCAGCGCACGAAAGGGCGCCGACATCGCGCGACGCTGCGCGGTGAATTCCTCGGCCGAGGGCCAATCGAAGCTCACGATAATCGGTTCGCGGCGAATGTCTTTGAATCCAGCGCGACCCAGTGCGCTTTCGAGGGGCGCCGTGTCGGCTAGGCGCTGCGGATGCGGTGCGTCGGCGGGGGGCGGCGGAAGGTTGGCGATCGATCGCACCGCTTCCTCCCCCACGCTGATCATCGGCACCTTCGCACCGCCGCTCCACACGGCAGTTGCGAAAGAGGCGCCCGGTATCAGCAGTTCCGCGATGCGTCGCGCGGCGGCCTCGAGGTCGGGAACGAACATCAGGCCCCATCGGCAGACCGCGGCGTTGAAATTGCGCTCCTCGACCACGATCGCCTCGGCGCCGGTCTCGACGAACTTGACGTTGGTGACGCCGAGCGAGGTGGCACGCTCGCGCGCAAGGGCGAGCATCGCGGGCGACATATCGGTCGCGACAACGAGGCCGCGTGGTCCGACTTTGCGCGCGGCCGTGATAGCTGGTTCGCCAGAGCCGGTGGCGATATCGAGCACGCGGTCTCCGGGCTTGATACGCGCGAGCTCGACCAGCCGATCCGAGACGTGTTGCCCTGCGCGGTCGAGGCTGAGGAACATCTGCTTCCACCCGGGTGCGGCGTTATTCCAGAATTCGCGCTGCTCGCGCCGCACGCGTTCATAGTCAACCGTTTGCTCGCTCATCGTTGGTTCCTCGCCAGTTTCCAACCCAGTTTTCAAATCTTCTTTAGCGGGAATTCAGGATGCATGCACAGAGGTCGATCGGTGGCTTCTCTCTGTGTGCCGGCGAACGTGAGGTCTCCGGTTGATGCCGAAAAACATACCTGTTAATAGGGTCGGCTCGCGCCCACGCACCTTCGGCCGCGGAGCGCGTAACTAGATGCCGAATTCGCGCGCGATAATCGTCCTCGGCATGCATCGCAGCGGCACAAGCGCGTTCGCCCGAGGCATGGCGACCCTCGGCGTTTATCTCGGCGAAAACTTTCTCGATGCCCAGGAGGACAATCCTACTGGCTATTGGGAAGACAAGGGAATCTTCGATCTCAACGAGCGCGTCCTCGCGGCGCTGGGCCTCAAGTGGACTGACGCAACGTTGATCGAGGATACGAGCTGGAAGCTGGAGGCGGTTCAGGCGCTTCGTGCGGAAGCGACTGACTATTTGCGGAGCAAGCTTGCGATTCGGCCGGTATGGGGTTTCAAGGATCCGCGGACCGTCCGGCTATTGCCGTTCTGGCGTCCGGTGTTCCACGATCTCGGCACTGACGATCGCTATCTGATAGCGATTCGAAATCCGCTGAGCGTGGCTGCGTCGCTGGCGGATCGTCAGGGAATGGATCAGGCGACATCGCACATCCTGTGGTTGGCGTACATGGTCCCATATCTCAATGAGATCGCGGCGCAGCCATTTCTCGCTGCCGATTATGATCTACTGATGAGCGATCCAGCAGAGCAACTCGAGCGCATTGCGGCGGCTCTTGAACTCCCGATCGGCGAAGATTCGAGAGCCGAGATTGCTCATTTCAGCGACGATTTCCTCGACCCCGAGCTTCGTCACAACAAGTACGGCAGGTACGATTTCCCGATGAACCCCGCGGTCACGCCACTCGCGCGCGAGGCATACCTGTGGCTCGAGGCGCTAGCGACAGATCGAGTCGGCCCGGACCTTAAACAGTTCTGGTCAGCATGGAAGCGTATTCGCGGAGCCGTTAATCGGCTGCTCGCGGACTCGGCCGCTGCTCGGTGACCACGATGGAGATGCAGGAACGCGGCATCGGCCTGTTCGTCGTGATCGGCGCGCAACGCACCGGTACGAATCTGCTCCGCGAGATCCTCAATACCAACGGACAGCTTGCGATGCTCGCAGAAGTGATGACGCCGAACCCGGCGCCTGCTCACTTCGACAATTATCTGCGCACGTTGGCGCCCGGCGCTGCCGCTACCGATACTGCGAGCAATACCAAGTCGCTGCTCGATAGCTACTTTGACTATGTATATTATCGGATTAGCAACTTCTGGATTGACGGCGATAAGAGCCGCGTCAAGGCGATCGGAGTTGATATCAAGTACAATCAACTGCGAACCGTAACTCCCGCCGAATGGAGTAGCGCCAACTCGCCGTACCTCGTGGAGTATCTGCGCCAGCGCGGCGCGCTGATCATCCATACGACGCGGACCAATCTGATTCACTGCTCGATCTCCGCGCTGGTCGCCGCGGATCGCAACCTCTGGCACAACTACGATGGGCGCCGGGTGGACCGTGCGTATCGCATCAAGCCGCAAAGCTGCCTCGACTATGCCCGCTTCATCATGCGCGATCGCGAGGAGTTCGCGCGCGCCGCGCACGGATGCCGCATCGTACACTGCCGCTACGAGGATCTCGCAGCAGAGATCCG
>JASHQJ010000113.1 GCA_030037595.1 Candidatus Binataceae bacterium | reverse complement strand
TCCGGCACATGCTGAACCTCGAGACGGTGAACACCTACGAGGGCACCTTCGACGTGCATACGCTGATCCTCGGCCGCGACGTAACAGGCGAAAGCGCCTTCGACTGAACGCCTCGCCCGCGGCTCACGCCATCGGCGGAAGCCGCGAACCGGGAGGACGCGGTTCGATTCGCATCGCGAATCGGACCGCGGGTGAGGGCGATCCTCCAACAAACGCTGCCGCGGTCTCCTCACTTAATTCGCCGCGACGGCGCCGCGCGCTCTGCCCGCGCGAGCCCGCGTGTGATCGCCTCGTCGCCGAACTTCTTCATCACCGAGTCGAGCGCGCGATTCAGCCGCTCGCTCTTCGTGTCGCGCGCTGGAGCGCCCTCGAAGAGCCCGAGTTGATTTTCATCCACGCGTTCGATGTTGTGTACCTGCACGCCCGCGAGCCGGACCCTTTCCTTCGCAGTGACACGCGACAAGAGAAACGTCGCGACCCGCGTGATCTCCGGCCCGTCGTCTGTCGGTTGCTCCAGCGAGAAACTTCGCGTCACGAGCGGATAGCGGCCCCCGCCGAGCGGCCGCGCGAGCTTCAATTTCAGCATCACCGTGCGCGCGCGGACAGAGTCGGCGCGGAGCCGCCGCGCGATCGCGTCGCCATGCGCGATCAGTACGCGGCGGAGCTGGAGCGAATCGAGCGCATGGTCGCGCTCGAACGTATTTTCCTCGCCATACGATTTGCGCTGCCAATCGCCGATAACGGTCCGTGAGTCGTGCCCGTTGGCGAGGCCATGCAGATGCGGTCCCATCGAGCCGAAAAACCCGCGCAGTTCGCCGACGTCGCGCCGCGCCAGGTCGCCGATCGTGATGATGTCGTGCTGATGCATCCGCTCGAGCGTGACACGCCCGACGCCCCACAATCTCTCGACAGGCAGCGGCCAGAGAAAGTCCGTCAGATGCTCGGGGCCGAGCAGCAGGAGGCCGTCAGGCTTCGACATGTCGCTCAGGATCTTCGCCGCCATCTTGGTCGGCGCGACTCCAACTGACACGACAAGGCCCGTGTCCTCGCGCACGCGCCGTCTCAGCGCGATCGCGACCCGATGCGCCGGGCCGAGCAGGCGGTCCGTGCCGGTCAGATCGATAAACGCCTCGTCGAGCGAGAGCGGCTCGACCACCGGGCTGAAGCTCTCGAAGATGCGGCGAATCTCGCGCGAGATTTCGACGTAGCGGCTCATGCGGCCGGGAACGAAGATTCCGTCGGGGCAGAGCTTGCGCGCCTGCGCCCCGGGCATCGCGGAGCGCACGCCGAACTTCCGCGCCTCGTACGACGCAGAAGTCACCACGCCGCGCGCGCTCGCGCCGCCGACGATCACCGGCAACCCGCGGAGCGCGGGATTGTCGAGCTGCTCAACCGACGCGTAGAATGCATCCATGTCGGCGTGCGCGATCACACGCGGCCATCGCGCGGTGTCGGATGCGCTGGCGATGCCGCCCGCCGCCACGTTCATCTACCCTCGCTGACTTGCGCGATGATCTTTTCCGCCACCGCCTCGCCGCCACGGATGCAATCCGGAATGCCGACGCCGCGATAGGCCGCACCGGCGAGCGCGAATGCTGGAATCTGAGCGGCAAGCCGCTCGATCTCGGCGACTCGCGCGAGATGCCCGACGACGTATTGCGGCATCGAATCCGGCCATCGGCGAACGATCGCGATCTGCGGCGCTGCGCTGATTCCCAGCAGCGCGCGGAACTCGTCGCGCACCGCGGCAATCATGTCATCGTCAGACTGCCGCATCATTTCGTTCTGCAGCACGCCACCAACGAACGCGCGGGCCGTGATGAAACCCGCGGGCGCGCGATTCTCGTACTTGAGGCTCGAAAGGCTGCCGGCGATTATCCGCCGCCGCTCCGCGATCGGCACGACAAAGCCGAAGCTCTTGGGCGGCGTTGGGAAATCGGCTTCGCGAAAGGCCATGTTCGCCACGGCCGCCGACGCATAGCTGATCTCGCCGAGGCACTTCGCGAGGCGCCCGTTTGCCGCGCCGAGAATCGACGCCGCCGCAAACGCGGGCGCCGCGCAGATCACGGCGTCGGCGACTTCGCTCGCGCCGCCATCGAAATGAACGCGCCAGAAATCACCCTGGCGCTCGATCGATCGAACTTCGGTCGCGCTTCGAATCGATCCGCCCAGCTTCGCCGCGATTGCCGCCGGTATCGCGCCGACTCCGGATCGCAAACTCAGAAAGAGACTCCAGCGCGCGCCGCTGTCGCCCTTCGCCGCCGCGCCGCGCGCGCGTTCCACGGCGCGAAGACCCTTGCACACGCTGCCGTAGCGCCGCTCCATCTCGACGAAGCGCGGCATCGTAGCCGTGATGCTGAGCCGTTCGGGATCGGCGGTGTAAATCCCGCCCGCGAGCGGCTGGGCGACGCGGTCGAGCACCTCGCGGCCAAGGCGCCGGGTGACGAACGATGCGAGCGATTCTTCGCTGCCATCTCGCCGCGCGGGAATGAACGGTTCGAGCGCGATGCGCAATTTGCCGAGCGGCGAAAAAAGTTCGCTCGCCAGAATCGGGCCGAGCCGCGCCGGCGCCATGAGCGAGAATCCCTCTGGCACCTCGACCAGCCGCCCCCCCCGCACAACCATCGTGCGCCGGAACTCCGCGCGCGTCCGAATCAGCTCGGCTTCGAGTCCGAGCCGTGTCACAAGTTCGCGCGCCTCGGGTTTTTCCGCGAGAAACGAATCCGCGCCGTTTTCGAAGATGAATCCTTCCCGGCGAATCGATTCGAGCGCGCCGCCGAGATGCGCCGAGCGTTCCAGCAGTGTTACTTCGAGCGGCATCTCGCGCGAAGCCGCCAGCTCACGGAGGCGGTACGCCGCGGCGAGCCCGGTAATTCCGCCGCCGATCACGATTACGCGCCGTGCTTTTGATTCCGATGGCGTGGCGGTGAACCTCCGATGCTTACCCGCGATAGGCGCGCACCATCGACGCCATCATCGCGACGAAATCCGGATGGTCGCCGACCGTCGGCGCGCGCTCGAAGTGGATCCCTTGTTCTCGTGCGACGGCCGCGGCCTCGATATCCAAATCGTAGAGCACCTCGACGTGGTCGCAGAGAAATCCGATCGGCGCGACGACGGCTGCACGGCTATTACGGTTCTTCAGCACTGCGATCACGTCGGGCTCGAGCCACGGCTCGCGCGGACTGCCGCTTCGGCTCTGGTAGGCGAGAGTCCAGTTCTCGATTCCGAGCGTTGCCGCGGTGAGGCGTGCCGTCTCTTCGAGTTGCGCAACATACGGACTCGCGTTGGCCATCGCAACCGGGATGCTGTGCGCGGTGAAGATGACGCGCGCGCCGGCCCGCTCGCGGGCGTCGAGCCGCGCGAGCGCTTCGGCAACGCGCGCGGCAGTCGCGCGGATAAACATCGGATGCGCATGGAACGGCGCGGGGTATTCAACTTCCGGCGCGTGCGCGCCGAGCTTTGTCCGCGCGTCCTCGACATTCTGCTGGTAGCGCTCCCAGCTCGCCTCGCTGCGGTAGGCCGCCATGATGAACGCGAGCGTCCGTCGCGCGCCGCGCTCAGTGAGCCGCTTCATCGCATCTTCTACAAACGGATTTGTGTTGCGCATGCCGACTTCGATCGGAATCGCGCTGCCGTCGCGTGCTAGTGCATCGTTGAGTGCCGCCGCCTGGCGCATGGTGTGGTCGTTGTACGGTGAGCGCCCGCCGATTCGCTCGTAGTGTTGTAAGACCTCTTCGTAGCGCGCGCGCGGCACCGCACGCCCGCGGAGAACGTTGTCGAGAAACGGCCGCACTTCATCGGGCCGCGTCGGTCCGCCGAAGCCGACGATCAGCACCGAATCGATCGCCGCGCTCATCGACTATCTCCGGCTGAGTTCGTGCACCGCATCGACCAGCGCGATCACGTGATCGACGGGAGTTTCAGGCAGGATTCCGTGGCCGAGGTTGAAGATGTGCCCGGAACGGCCGGCGGCTTTGGCGAGTATCGCGCGCGCCCGTTCGCGAATCTCGGCGACATCGGCGAAGAGCGCGATCGGATCGAGATTGCCCTGCACGGCGACCGCATAATCGAGACGCGCCCACGCCTCGGCGAGATCGACGCGCCAATCGAGCCCGATCACGTCGCCACCCGCCTCGCGCATCAGCTCGAGGAGGTTGCCGGTGCCTGTGCCGAAATGAATCACGGGCACGTTGGCGGGAATCGCGGCAATCACAGACGTCATGTGCGGCAGCACGAAGCGGCGGTAGTCGTCGGGGCCGAGACTCCCGACCCAACTGTCGAACAACTGCACAAGGTCGGCGCCCGCGGCGATCTGCATGTTGAGGTAGCCCGCGGTCACGCGCGCGAGCATCTCCATCAGGCGATGCCAGACGTCCGGCTGCGTGTACATCAGCGTCTTCGTCGCCTGGTATTGGCGCGCGGAGCCGCCCTCGATCAGGTACGACGCGAGCGTGAATGGTGCGCCGGCGAATCCGATGATTGGAATACGCGCACCGATCGCCGACTTAACGAGCTTGATCGAGTCACCGACATAGCCGAGTTCGGCGCCGTCAACATCATGCGCGCGTTCGAGGTCGGCCGCCGTGCGAATCGGGCGATCGATAACCGGGCCGTCGCCTTTCTCGTAGCGAAGTCCCACGCCCATCGGGATGAGCGGCAGCAGGATGTCTGCGAAAATAATCGCGGCATCGACGCCCAGCCGCTCTACCGCGGTGACAGTAACTTCGGCGGCGATCTCGGGCCGCTGGCAAAGTTCGATAAAGCTGTGCTGATCGCGCACGCGCCGATACTCAGGCATGTAGCGCCCCGCCTGGCGCATGAGCCAGATCGGAGTGAACGGGGTCGCTTCGCGCCGGCATGCTTTCAGCATCGGATGATCGTGATGCGGAGACGCCGCGATAGTCGCGGCACGGCGCGGCGCTCGCGGGACCGCGACTTCGATTCGTGACGGGTGCGCGCGCTTCGTCGCGAGGATAGCCGCGGCGCGGGCCGCAGCTTCCTTAACGAGATGGCCGAGCTTTGGATGCTCGGGTTCGAAGTCCACCTTGACGCCGTGCGCGCGAAGCTGCTCGGAGCAGACCGGGCCGACCGAGCCGACCGCCATCGCGGCGAGACCGCGCCGCACCGCGTCGCCGACTCCCTCGGCGTCGGCGACGGAGATCACGTTCGTCACCTGGTGCGAGCTAGTGAAGATCGCGACGTCAGCCTCTCCCGCGGCGATCTTGCGGAGCGCGTCGAGGAGAGGCCCGCGATCCAGAGGCAGCGCCCACCGATAGACCGGGACAATGACGACCTCGGCGCCGCGCGCCTCGAGACCCGCGATAAGCTCGCGGTTCGACACGCCGTATTCCTGAATGGCTACGCGCTTGCCGCTCAGGTTAGTCGCGGCAGAGAGCATCGCAAGCAACTCGCGCCAGGTGTTCGGTTCGGGAGCAACGACTTGCGGCTGGAGGCCTAGCTCGCGGAGGACGGACAGCGGCTTGGGTCCGCGCACGACAACCATCGAGCGCTTCAGCGCCTCGACTATTGTCTCGCGAAGGTGCCGCGTTTCGATCACGGTGAAGAGCGCGCGCGTACCGACACCGGTCAGAAAAACGACGACGTCGAAATCGCCGACCAGCAGGCGCGCGGCGAAATCGAACGCCGCCTGGTTGTCTTCGAGCGGCACCTCGCGCATCGCCGGCGCGACGATCGCCTGGCCGCCCCGCCGCTCAATCAGCGCCGCAACTTCCGCCGCCATCCTGCTCTCGAACGCGACCACGCGAAGGCTGTTCAGGCCCGCGGCCCCGCCGGCAGTATTCATGTCATCCGAGGCATCCATCTTTCGTGATAATCTTCTGTGACAATCTTCGCCGAGCGCTGCAGGCAAGTCTATGCCGTGGAAAGCAACTTTGCCGACTCTGCCGCGCGTGCTACCTCCTTGAGCCGGAGGCGTTACGTCGATGAGGACAAAGTCGCTCGCAGGCGTGCTTTGTCTGTTGATGGTTGTGGCAGGCGCCGCGCGCGCCGAGCCGACGCCGGATTTCATGGGCTCGCCGGATGATCGCGAACCGATCTTCGACGGTATCGGCGACATCCATCATGGCGTCACGACCACAGAGCTGTTCGCGCAACAGTTTTTCGACCAGGGCCTCTCCTTTATCTATGCCTTTAACACCGACGAGGCGCTCGGCTCGTTTCGCGAGGCCGCGAGACGCGATCCCAAGATGGCCATGGCGTATTGGGGAATCGCGCTCGCGCTCGGCCCGAATTACAACGATCCCTCGAACGTCGAGCGCGGCAAGCAGGCCTACGCGGTGATCCAAAGGGCGCAGTCGCTTGAATCGAGCGCGACGCCCGCCGAACGCGAATATATCGAGGCTTTGGCGAAGCACTATCCTCCCGACGGCAAGCTGACTCCCGCGAATGCGACGGCATAGGCCGACGCGATGCGCACGGTCGCGCACCACTATCCCGACGACGCGGACGCGAACGCGCTGTTCGCGGCGGCTCTGATGGATGAGCATCCGTGGGCGCTATGGACGGAGGACGGGAAGCCGGTGCCGGGCACGCAGGAGATTCTGTCCACACTCGAAGCGACGCTTGCGAAGCATCCGAATCACACCGGCGCGAATCACTACTATATCCACGCCGTGGAGGCTTCGAACGATCCGGGCCGCGCCCTGGCCGAAGCGGATCGCCTACCCAAGCTGGCTCCAGGAGCCGGGCATCTCGTGCACATGCCGTCGCATATCTACTTCCGCGTCGGCCGCTACAACCACGCGGCGAAGGCCAACGAGCGTGCCGTCTGCGTGGATCGCGCATACATCCGAAATCGCGGCGACCAGAGCGAATACGCGATGATGTACTATCCGCACAACATCGACTTTCTGTGGGCGTCGTACATGATGGAAGGGCAGTTGCGCGAGGCGCGGAAGGCCGCGCGCTGGTCGGAGGCTGCGGTGCCGCTCGACACCGTGCGGAAGATGCCGATGGCGGAGATGATGATCGATTCGGGCATCCTCACCGAGGTGCGCTTCAGCGAGTGGAACAAGGTGATGACGGAATCGGCGCCGCCGTCCGACCTCAGCTACTCGAACGTCGTGTATCACTACTCGCGCGGGATGGCTCTGGCAGCCACCGGAAAGGCCAACGACGCAGCCGCGGAACTGGCGCAGCTCGACGCGGCGCGTGCCGCAATTCCCGCTGATCGCACATTCGGCGCGGCCACAGTCGCGAAGCTCGCGGAGATCGCGTCGCTCACGCTAAAGGGCGAGCAGGAGATCGCGGCGGGCAAGACCGACGCGGGCCTCAACGATCTGAATGCCGCGGTCGCCGTCCAGGATGCGCTTCCCTACGAAGAGCCGCCATCGTGGTATTGCCCGGTGCGTGAGATCTACGGCGACGAACTGATGAAGGCTGGGCGCGTCGCGGATGCGGAGCAGGTGTATCGCGAGGACTTGGTGAAGTATCCAGAGAACGGATGGTCGCTGCACGGGCTCGAGCCGGCGCTTCGCGCGCGCGGCAACACACAAGAAGCGGATGCGGTCGGCGAGCGCTTCAAGATAGCGTGGGCGCACGCCGACCTGACGCTGCCCGCCGCGGCGCCGGAAAAAGCCGCCCGCTGAGCGGCAATCTGAGGCCCGCGACTAGATCACTATCGCTGTGGCGCGCCCTCACCGCGAAGCGGCCCGCTCGCGAGCCGCTTCGCCGCCTCTCCCGGCGCGCGGCTCCCGCCTCAAGGCGTCAGCCGCGGGCGAGGCCGTTCGGAAGAGCAAGTCGCTTCGCGTCGATCCCTCGTCGCCTCGCGTGCGCTTCGGCTCGCTCGGGATGAACAGCAATCTCACTCAGAAGCGCAGTGGCAGGTACTAACTCGCGCTGCGCCGCAGGCGGTCTCCAGGTTGCCCAGCTCGAAGCTCGGCAGTTCGGAGGTCAAAAGCTGTTGCTCGGCGGTCGTCGCGTTGCCGTCAACAAAAAGCGTTATCCATCGGCGAAGTTTGCGAACCGGCTCCAGATTGGCTGAACTTGGCTTCGTGCACACATTCTCGAGTTCTATAGTCGAGATGACTTTGATTACTCCGGAGCCAACCTTGGTCGATCCGCCGAGGAGATCGTTGTTACAGAGAAGGTCAACATCGAATCGGCAGTTAAGAGGCAGCTGCAACAGGAGAGCATATTCTGCGAGCGGTCGAGGACGTAAAACGCGGCGCAGACAGGACCGCTCGATCCGGGATTCAGTATTCTCAGAATGTTGTCGCGAAGGTTCGGAAGCAGCGGCAGAATCGAAGTCGCCAGGTTGAAATACCCGACGTAATAGACATCCGACGGTATTTCCTGCGATTGCGCTTCGGCGTTTCGAGTGGCAACAGAAAGAGCGCGACGGTCAGAAAGACCGCCAGGACCAAACCAAATTTCGACAGCGACATCATTATCT
>JASHQJ010000112.1 GCA_030037595.1 Candidatus Binataceae bacterium | reverse complement strand
CATTCGCGCTCCATCGTGAGATTGAGAAAATGAGTGGCGCACGAGATGCAAGGATCGTAGTTGCGAACCGCATGCTCGGCGAGCCGCGTTGCCGCGTGATGATCGAGCGCGAGCATGCGCGGCGCTATTTCGCGCAGATCGTCTTCCATCGAGGCCTGATTCTGCGAAGTCGGCGGGATGATACTCGCGTCGGCGATAAGGCCCGCGTCGTCAATCCGATAGCGATGGTAGAGCGTGCCGCGCGGCGCTTCACTGAAGCCATAGCCGGTAGAAGCTCGCACGTCGACCTGGACATACGCGGGTCCAGCGCCGTCGTAGCTTTCGATGATCGCGAGCGCCTGCTCGAAGGCCTCGACCGTCTCGATGCAGCGAACAAGTATGCTCTTGAACGGATTGCGGCACGGCGGAGCAACGCCAGCGCGACGGGCAGCTTCCGCAGCAGTCGGAGACAACAAGTCGAAGTTCAGGTTCAAACGCGATAGCGGACCGCACACGTAGTGTCCACGCGCCCTGATGGCTGACTGCAGCGCATTCGAGTACGGCACTTGCCGTTCTTCGAAGGTCTCGTCGTACTGTCTCGCGACGATATCCAGCCCCTTGTTGGAAATCAGCCGCCGTCCCATGAACGGGTAGGAGTCTGCACCGCGAAGCGCAACGAATTCGTAGTCGCGTTCGAAATGTGGAAAATCGAAAGTTGACATCCAGTCGAGGGCTTCGAGTACGTGATCGCGCGCCGACTTGAGGTTCGGGATCAGAGCGCGAAGTTCGGGCACTGCCGGGAGCGAATAAAAGCCGCCGACACGCACGTTGATCGGATGCACCTCGCGGCCCCCGACGGTACGAATGATCTCATTGCCGGCGCTCTTGATCGCGAGGCCCCTCTTGATCGCATCGCGGTGCGTCCTGGCCATCTCGAGCGCGCCATCGAATCCGAGAAAGTCGGGCGCGTGCAGCATGAACATGTGCAGGGCGTGGCTCTCGATCCATTCGCCGCAGTAAATGAGGCGCCGAAGATTGCGAATATTATCAGGAACGCTGAGCGCGAGTGCGTCCTCCATCGCGGCGCAGGCACTCATCTGGTAGGCAACAGGGCAGATACCGCAGATTCGCGCCGTGATGTCGGGGGCTTCAGCGAAATGCCGGCTTCTGAGGAATGCCTCGAAGAAGCGCGGCGGCTCGAAAATTCGGAGCTCGACGTCGCGCACCTCGTTGCCGCGAAAGCGGATGCGGAGCGCGCCTTCGCCCTCGACGCGCGCAAGGTAGTCAACCTTGATCGTCTTCATGGACTAGAGCGCCTCGAAACTCGGGTGCGTTGGCGTTGAAGGTGCGCATGACGCGAGCGATCGCATCGGGCGGCGTGTGCAGTTGGCCCCAAGCCTTCATCAGCGACGCGACATTGGGCGCTTCATCGGGACCGTAACAACCATAGCATCCGCGCCCGAACGACGGGCAGATCGCGCCGCATCCGGCATGCGTGATCGGCCCCAGGCAGGGAACGCCGCGCGCAACCATGACGCAGACCGTCCCGCGCCGCTTGCATTCGACGCACACGCTGTGCGCGGGGACCGTTGGACTCCGGCCGGCGATAAAAGCGCTGATCACTTCGAGCAGTTGCCGTTTGTTGATCGGGCATCCATGCAGCTCGAAATCTACCGGTACGTGATCGGCGATCGCAGTTGAGGTGGCGAGCGTCGCGATGTAGTCAGGACGTGCATAAACAACCGACGCGAACTCGTGCGCATCGCCGAAGTTTCTAAGCGCCTGGATCCCGCCGCTCGTCGCGCAGGCTCCGATCGTGACGAGGAAGCGCGATTCACTTCTAACTCGCCTGATACGCTCGGCGTCATGGGGTGTGGTGATCGAGCCTTCGACGAGCGCGAGGTCATATGGACCGCGAATCGTTTTGCGCGTCGCTTCGAGAAAGTAGGCGATGTCGATTGATTCGCCGAGCGCCAGCAGTTCGTTCTCGCAGTCGAGCAGGCTCAACTGGCAGCCGTCGCACGATGCGAACTTAAAGACCGCGAGCCGCGCCCGCCGGGGCTTCCGCCGCGTGCTCACTTCAGAGCTCCCTGACCCCGAAGAAGGGCGCGATGTCGCTGAAGCGGAATACAGGACCGTCCTTGCAGACGAAGGACCCGGCGATTATGCAATGGCCGCAAAGGCCGATCGCGCACTTCATGTTGCGCTCCATCGAGATGAAGATGTTCTCCCGCGCCATGCCGTGACGGCTCAGCTCGCGCTCGGCGAAACGCATCATGACTTCAGGCCCGCACATCAGCGCCATTGTCCCAGTTGGATCGAAATTGACTTCGGCGAGTAGCTCCGTCAACACGCCGATACGTCCGCGCCACCGGAGGTCGCCATGATCCACGATGGTCCGCACGTGAGTGCGCGGACGCTGCCATCCCCCAATTTCCTTGCCATACAGAAGCTCGGAAGGGTTGCGCGCGCCATAGAGCAGCGTCATCCGGCCGTAGCGATTGCGGTTGCGATGCACCTCGTAGATGACCGGTCTGAGCGGCGCTAAGCCGATTCCGCCCGCGATTAGAAGCAGATCGTATCCGCCGCCCGCCGCCTCTTCGAGCGGCCACGCGCTGCCGAAGGGACCTCGCACGCCAACCATTGTGCCGCGCCGAATTTCTGCCAGCGGTTTCGTCACCGAACCGACGGCGCGAATCGTATGCTCCAG
This sequence comes from Candidatus Binataceae bacterium, assembly GCA_030037595.1. Classification (GTDB taxonomy): domain Bacteria; phylum Desulfobacterota; class Binatia; order Binatales; family Binataceae; genus JASHPB01. The sequence goes on along the minus strand of JASHQJ010000112.1, from coordinate 11,745 downwards.
CCTGGATGGACTTGCAGGCTCGCCGCTCATTGAGATCGCTACTTCGCCGCCCCCGAACAGGTACAACATGTTAAATTGCCCTGGTCTGAACCCGTGCTCGCCGGGGTCGGTAATTTGGAGCGTGACCGTGTCAGCGGTTTCACGGCTCACGCGGCGTACCTCCAAAAAGCGCGGCGTCATCGGATCGGGGAGCAAGGTGCCGGGGCTAGCCATGAGGTTCACTAGCGGTTGCGCTCCAACTTACTATCGATTGGTCCCATAGACATCGAGGAGCTGCAGGCGCGTGCGCTCTAACCGCTGATGGACCTGGAAGAGCAGCCGCTTGACGATTTCATAGCCAAGATCGTGATCGGATTCGCACTTGTTCCTAAGGCAAGTGCCATCGAACTTGATCGCGCGGACCGGACTGACGGCGCGCGCGTCGAACTGCCATCGGTACGGTGGATAGAGCCATGACCAGCCGAGAATTTCGCCTTCCTCAACCGTCTGTATCTGCTTGGCGCCGCGGCCGGGTACGTCGATTTCCAACACGATACGCCCGCTGCGGATCAAAAACGAGGCATTCGCTTCACTGCCCTCGCGCACCAGATATTCGTCCGCGCCGAAGCGAACGTTGGCCGCGCATCCGGTGAGAAACCTTATTTTCTCGTCCTCGAGGCCCTGGAAGAATCGATGCTCACGGATTAGCCGGCTGAGATCTTCCATGCGATGACCTATGCCGAGCTCGCGCTCTTGGCTCGCAGATCCGAGGCACGGATTGCCACTACCTCTTCAGTGATATCGATGCCAACCGGGCACCAGGTAATGCAACGTCCGCAACCGACGCATCCTGAGGTGCCAAACTGATCGATCCATGACGCCAGCTTGTGAGTCATCCACTGACGGTATCGCGATCGCAACGAGGTGCGGATGCTGCCGCCGTGCAGGTGCGTGAAGTCAAGCGTGAAGCAGGAGTCCCACTGGCGTACGCGCTCTGCTGTGTTGCCACTCAGATCGATGCGATCTTCAACGGTAGTGCAGAAGCACGTCGGGCACACCATCGTGCAGTTTGCGCAGCCGAGGCATCGCTTCGCGACATCATCCCATCGCTCGTGCTCCAGGTTGTTGTAAAGCAGATCCTTGATGTCGGTGGTGTCCATTGCCCGACCCATTTGCTCAGCGGTCCTCGCGACGACTTTGCGGGCGGCGGCGAGCCGCTCCTCGCTTGCAAGCTCCGTAGGTATCCTGCGCAAAATCTCGATTCCCGCATCGCTCCCGGCCTCGATCAGAAACGTGTGACCAGACTCGTCGAGCAATTCCGTCAGCACCAGGTCATAGCCGCTGCGAACCACCGGCCCGGTGTTCATCGAGACGCAGAAGCATGTACCGCCGGCGACGATGCAGTTGACCGCTACAACGAATACGTTGGCGCGTCGGCGCGCGTAGTGAGGATCGATGGTCGCGCCGCTGGTCAAAACCTGGTCCTGGATCGCGATCGCTGCCATCTCGCAGGCGCGGACTCCAAGCAGAGCGACGCGCGGCACTTCGCTGTCCGAAGCGATGACCGTTACGTGACCGTCACTTCCACGCTCGGCGGACCATAGGCGCAGCGTCGGCAGATGCAGATATTTCTTCCACGAGTGCGGACCTACCGCAAACCCGAATACCGCGTCGTCGTCGCGTTTGTGAAGCCGGTAGCTTCCGGGTAGCTGGACGTCGGTCCATCCGAGAGGCAAGTCGCGATGCGTCCTGATCTCGTCGTAAACAATCGCGCCCTCTTTGACCGTAGGCCCCACGACTTTGAAGCCCGCGTCAGCCAACGCATCGATGAGCGGATCCAGATTCGAGTTTGGCAGTAAACGACGCCGTTCTGCTTCGACAACCATTGCCGGGTTATCCTACGACCTTTGGCGCGATGTTGGAAAATGCTTCCACATGTGTGACTGGCTCGCGATGGCGCGCTCCATGGCCCGCGAGGGCTAAGAGGATTTTTCATCGGCGCTTCAACGCCTGAGCGTGCGTGGCCTGCTGGTCTAGAGCGAGGCTAAAGGCCGGCGCTCACGGAAGGATTTCAGCGGGCGCGTGTTGAGGATGTCGCGGGCTTCAATCCATCCGCGCCGCGCCTGGTTGATTCCATAGGCGAGAAACTCGAACTCGCGTGGCGAATGCGCATCGCTCGTGACAACAAGCTTCACCCCGGAGCGCTTTGCGGCCATACACAAGGTATCAGTGAGGTCGAGCCGGTCGGGCTGCGAATCGATTTCCATCGCACACCCTTCTTCGCGCGCGACTCGAAGAATCTCATCGAATTCGAACCTGCTTGCCTCGCGGCGGCCGAGCAACCTTCCCGTCGGATGCCCGATTGCGTCAACATTGCGATTGCGAATCGCCTTGGTCAATCGACGAGTCATCTCGCGCGGATCCTGGTCAAGCTTGTAGTGCACCGACGCAACCACCCAATCCAGTTGGGCGAGGATGTCATCCGGCAAATCGAGACTGCCGTCGTCGAGGATGTCGAGTTCGATGCCGCGCAGAATCGCGATGTCCTTGAATTGTGTTCTGAGCCGCTCTATCTCATGCGCCTGCTCATGCAAACGCGTGCGATCGAGGCCGTGGGCCATCGCGAGCCGGCGTGAATGGTCGGTTACGGCAACGTATCGAAGCCCGCACTCGCGAGCCTTCTGCACCATCTCGAGAATCGAATTGCGGCCGTCGGTGTAAGTCGAGTGCGTGTGAAGATCGCCTTTCAGATCGTCGCGAGTGATGAGCTTAGGCAGGCTGCCGGACGCGGCCGCCTCGATCTCACCACGATCTTCACGCAATTCCGGCGGAATCCACGAAAGCCCGAGGGCGCGATAAACCCGCTCTTCGGTGCGCCCGGCGACAATCGACTCGCCGCGGAAGAGACCATACTCATTAAGAAGCAGACCGCGGTCCTGCGCGATTCGGCGCAGGTGGATGTTGTGCGGCTTGGAACCGGTGAAGTAGGCGAGCGCAGCACCAAAGCTGGCGCGCGGCACCACGCGCAGATCGATCTGCAGTCCGCTCCTGAGCACCACAGCGCTCCTGGTGTCGCCCTTGGCTGAAACCTCGGATACGGCGGGGAAGGCCACGAATCGATCCATAACTGCTTGCGAGTTCGAAGCCGCCGCCAGGATGTCGAGGTCGCCGATAGTTTCGCGCCTGCGGCGGAAGCTGCCGGCAACTTCCAGTTGCTCAATCGCTCGGCATGCGCGCAGATGGGCAACCAGCGATGCCGCTACCTCCTCGGCTTCGGAATAGAGTATTCGTCGTGCCGGTTGTGACTCGGTGCGGGCGATGGTCTCGAGGATTTTCTCTTCCATCGTCTGCCCGAAGCCTTTGATGCCACGGAGTTTTCCGGCCTTCGCGGCACGCTCCAGGTCGGCTCTGTTGCGGATGTGCAGGCGATCGATCAGCGTCTTGATGCGTTTTGGGCCGAGGCCCGGAATCGTCCGAAGTTCGAGGAGTTCACCAGTGAACTTGCGTGAGAGCTCGCGGTGCAGGGGCAATTCGCCGGTCGTGATCAGGGTGGCGATCTTGCCCGCGAGGTCAGCGCCGATTCCAGGAATTTTATCGATTTCGTCCCGCGTCATCTTGGCGACGGCGGCACTCTGATCGTGGATTGCACGCGCAGCATTATGATAAGCGCGGACGCGAAAGAAGTTCTCGCCCGACAGTTCGAGCATATCGCCGACTTCGTCGAGGACCTTCGCGATTTCAGTGTTCTGCATCTTAGCTTTGGTGTGCCGTTGGCGGGTCGGTAGCCAAGAGTGTTGTGCGAGAGCCTTTCTCGTATAGCCTATTCGCCCGCGCGAGCGGCCGATGGTTCTTTTCCTAGAATGGCCTCTACCTCGGCGTCCGAGACCTGGCGGAAATCGCGGTAGAATTGGCCCACGGCATAGAACTCTTCGGGCGTTTCAAGGCAGACGATTTCGTCGGCATCGCGCCGCAGCGCGTCGATGCTTTCAGGGGGCGCGACTGGAACCGCAAGCACCAGCTTGCCCGGCTTCTGCCGGCGAATGCCGCGCAGCGCAGCCCGCACCGAGGACCCTGTCGCGATTCCGTCATCGACCAGGATTACGGTCTTGCCGGCGAGCGAAATCTTTTCGCGACCGCCGCGATACGCTGTCTCGCGGCGATGCACTTCCTTCAACTGCCTTGCAATTTCTGCGTCGAGGTATTCGTCCGAGACTCCCAGTTGCTCGATGATGTCGCGGTTGAAGATCGCGCGCGGATGATCTCCATCGACCACCGCGCCGATTCCTAGTTCAGGCTGACCGGGAGCTCCCAGCTTGCGTGCTACGATTACGTCGAGAGGAGCGTTCAAAGCGTCGGCAACCTTCTTCGCGACTGGCACTCCTCCGCGCGGAATGCCCAGGACGACTACATTCTCGTGCGCGTATGAAGTTAATCGCCGCGCGAGAATGCGCCCCGCCTCGTCGCGGTTGGCAAAGACGATTGGATCGCTCCGCTCGGCGTCGATGGCATCGTGGGTCTTGAGATGTCGCCTGAACCACTCCGCGGCCAGTTCAGCCACTTGCTCCAGGGTGCCGGGTTCTTCGAACAGATGCGTTGCGCCGGGCACGATCTTGATGGACTTTTCGCATCGCAGGACGCGGTAAGCCTTCTCGTTGAGCTCAATCACTCCGAAGTCATGCCCACCGACGATAAGCAGGGTGGGCGCTCGCACCGAGGCGAGATGACGCATCGCCAAGTCCGGACGCCCTCCGCGCGAGACCACGGCGCTGACAGTCTCGTCTTGTGCGGCCGCGACCAGCGCTGCTGCAGCGCCAGTACTGGCGCCAAAATACCCCAGCGCGTAGTCGCGGGTGTCAGTTTTTCGTCTCAGCCATCGTGTTGCATCGCGCAGACGGTGCGCGAGGAAATCGATATCGAAAACGTTTTCGCGGTCCTGCGCTTCCTCTTCGGTGAGCAAATCAAAAAGCAACGTTCCGACGCCGCTCTTACGAAGTTGCTCCGCTACGAATTGATTGCGCGGGCTAAGACGGCTGCTGCCGCTACCATGAGCGAAGACGACCAAGCCCGTAGTGCGCGGCGGAATCGTAAGCTCGCCGTCTAACTGTATCGAATCAGAAGGGATCTGGACCTTTTGAATCATAGTGTGCGCCTAAGATCGTCTATCGCCGTTTTCGGCCTCCGACTGAATAACCACCCAGTTCTCGTGCGAGTCCTTTCAGCACGCGTCATGCCAGGCCGGGCGCCTCGAATCTCTTGCCCAAAGAAGTGAAGACTGTGGCGGCGATGCCCCAGGTGGGACATCTCTTCCTCGCGCGCTTTCGGCGCGGCGTCCAGGGTCGAACCAGACCCGTCGATTCCAAGCGAAGATTTCCGGAGTCGATATTCAAGGCCTGGCGAGAGATGGCTGGCTCATCGCGGCACGGATCGTGAATCCGAATGAAAAAATCGAGCCCGCTTTTCAAGTGAAATGACCAAGCTCTTTCTCATCACCGGTGGTGCCGGGTTCCTCGGCATCAACCTGTGTCGATATTTGTTGTCTCGCCACCATTCAGTTCGCTCCTTGGACATCGCGCCCTTCGATTATCCCGAGCGGAACGCAATCGAAGCGATTCGGGGAGATATTCGCGATCCTGCCGCGGTGAGTCGCGCCATGGATGGAGTAGATGTCGTCGTGCATTGCGCGGCGGCGCTGCCGCTCTGTGAGAAGGAGGAAATATTCTCGACCAACATCGCTGGTACTCGCGTGCTTCTGGAGCGTGCTCTCGAGAATCGCGTTGCGCGGTTCATTCATATCTCGTCCACCGCGGTTTATGGCATCCCGGACCACCATCCGATCTACGAACACGATCGCCTTCACGGTGTAGGGCCGTACGGAGAATCGAAAATCGAGGCCGAGAAACTTTGCGAGGAGTTCCGTCGCAACGGTCTATGTGTGGCGATCCTTCGGCCGAAGAGCTTCGTCGGGCCTGAGCGTCTTGGTGCGTTCGAACTCCTTTACAACTGGGCTTATGAAGGCCGGAACTTTCCTGTCCTTGGATCGGGGAACAACCGCTATCAGCTACTGGATGTCGAAGACCTATGTGAAGCTATAGATCTCTGTGCGACATCGGATCCGAAGCTGGCTAATGATACATACAACGTCGCGGCCAGGGAGTTCGGCACCATGCGAGACAACTTCCAGGCCGTGCTCGACCGAGCGGGACATAGCAAAAAAGTCGTTGCCTTGCCCGCGCGTGCCTCAATCTGGACTCTGAAGGGTCTCGAACTTCTTCATCTGTCACCCTTCTACAAGTGGATCTATGAGACAGCTGGCCGGGAGAGCTTCGTATCCATCGAGCATATCGAAAAGAAACTGGGATTCGTTCCCAGGTACTCAAATCGCGATGCGCTGATAAGAAACTATGACTGGTACGTTGCTCATCGGGGCCAGATTCGGCGCACCTCCGGGACTTCGCATCGTGTGGCATGGAGAAAGGGCGCACTGCGGCTCGCGAAGCTTCTCTTCTGAAGATGGTTAGAGGCGGGCTTGCTGACGTTAGAATGACTGATTTTCGAGGAAGGATGTCGCAGAAGGGGGGTCCGACTCGCGGGCGTACTGGGGGCGGTAACAGGGCTGAGTGCGAAATGAGTCACGCCACACGACGAGCGCTGCGCCGATCAGGCGTCGTGTTGGGGACGCTCCTGACGATGGTTTTCACGGTCTGCGTGCCCAAAGTCTGCGGGGACGAGAACGCCGAGCAGGCTCGCCAGACTGCGGAGTATGAGGCGGAACAAGCGAAGACAATAGTTCAACTCCAGCAGTTCCGGCGTAGCGAAACGATTGTCGCAGAGGGTTCGGCGAACGTTCATGGCACAGCAACGCTGATCAACCTAAACCCGCGAATCAATAGTTGGTACCTGCTTACGCTCGAGTGGGGAAGTCCCGACGCACGATCGACCTATCACCTGGAGAATCCGCGACCTCACGAGCAGACGATTCACTTAAGCTCCGCTGATCGACGCGGCATTCAAATCTCGTCGGCAGATCATGTTATCAGCTGCGATCTTTGGTCAGGTGTCAACGCAGGTCCACTGGAAGAAGCGCGCGCAGCGGCGATGCCTTACGCGCCGCTCTGCAACGGCGATTTGTTTTTGCGCAATCGCGTGAGTGGGCATTACACGGTGCTCGAATGGACGAGCAACTTTTTGCGCACGCATGTTTGGGGCGGCGAAGAAATCGTCGGACTGGTGCGCAAGGAATTCTTCAGTGATCACTTCGCGGAAAGCGGCACGCCCGCGGCGCCTGCAGCAACCGCCACTCAAGGCCGCAAGGAGCAGGATTGGCCTTCGCCCGCATCACTTAATGCCGATTATTCTGAACTCAAGGTGGCGCCTCAGAATCTCGGCATCGATGTAGGCCAGCCGATCGACACGCTGACAGCGGGGCAATGGTATGCGGCTCAAGGCATCTCCGGCGTCTTCCTCAGCTTCATCGAGCCACAGATGATTTCTGTCAACATCCTCGACAGCTATCGGGGCGTCGTTAACAAACTCGATTCAGTCGAATCGCGTTCCTTGGACTACCTCGTGGCTTTCGATCTGGCTGACTTCGATCTCGGCTTCGCGCTCGGCACCGATCATCCCAACGTGGGATGGTCACCTCGACCTCCGCGGGAAGTACGGGACGATCTTCCAGGCCCGGACGGCATCAGCACAGCAGCGCCACTGGTTACCAACGGAATGATCAGCCCTGTGCTCGCCGTTCATACGATCGCCACCTTCGCCGGGGGTTTCAAGCGTGAACACGGCGCCTTCCGGTACGGTCCCTTCTCGAAGATTAATCACGGCACTCACTACGGGTTTATTGAGCAAGGTGTCGTCTTCAGCAAACTTCTACCAGGTCTCGCGACGATATATGTGCTAGACGACGGCTCGGTTCAGATGAAGACCTGGACGGAGGCCGATAATAGGCTGCTCGCCCGTGTCAAGTTCGCCCGGCAAAACGGGGTGCCACTCATCGAGCGCTCGACAGGCGGTGCCTCGGAGCCTGGTGCGCTGGTTGCTCGATGGGGCCCTGGCAACTGGTCGGGCTCCGCGGAGGAGGATCTACGCTCGCTGCGTGCCGGCGTTTGCCTTCAGGAAACTCCGAGCAGACGCTTTCTCATCTATGGTTACTTCTCAACGGCGACGCCCTCAGCTATGGCGCGTGTTTTCCAGGCCTACGGCTGCAGCTACGCGATGCACCTCGACATGAATGCCCTCGAGCTGACCTATCTCGCGCTCTACCTCCATCGGGGAACTCAATTTCAAGTTGAGTACCTGGTCAAAGGTATGGCGCAGAGCGAGAAGCAGACCGACAATGGACCGCTCCTAAGATTTCTCGAATACCCAGATAACCGGGACTTTTTCTACCTTGTCAGGCGGGAGCCGTCGCGATGATAAAGCTATTAACCACCTCAATCGTATTTTCGATCGTCTTTGTTGTCTCGATTGCAGCCGCAGCCGAAACTGCGTTGCAGACGCAGAATGACAAGATGTTTAGTCAGATGAAGGTAGCGCGCGGGCTGAGCGATGCCCAGATGGATGCTATCGAAATGATCTTTGCCAACTCGGGCTACATCGGACAAGGAAATCCCGCCATCACGGAGCATCCGGTCACGGAGGAGCAGTGCGAGGCGAAACTCGATGCGCAGTCGGTGAAATACGCAAATCCCGAGTTCGAACGTATTTGCGGCGGGAAGTACATGGCACCGCTGTATAATCGCGAAACTGAGAAACCCGAACAGGCCAACGCGTGTATCGACCAATTCGAGTATCCTGATGTGCCCTGCGTTTATCCTGTCGTGTGGGTTCGCGCGCGTGAAGCGGCGGAATTGTGTGAAGCGGAAGGCAAGCGCATCTGCGATGCGCACGAATGGGAGGGGGCTTGCGCAGGAAGCCTCGAAAAGCCTGACTATCGCTTCGATCTCGCGGAAGGCGTCAGTCCAAACGCAGCGGTCGCGCGGATGCGCGCAGCGCACAACCACGAATACGCAGCCGATAAATCCTGGAGTTACGGGCCAACTTATGAGACCGGAATCTGCGCGACGGGGAGCCACAAAACTCCTGGATGCAACGGAGGCTCATGGATGGGATGCGGCTCCAACACCTATCCGGCGGGTGATTTTCCCGCATGCCACAGTTCACTGGGGGTTTACGATATCAATGGCAATGCCGCGGAGCACATGAACCTGCCTCTCAATCCGTCGCAGATGGCGAGTCTTGGAAGTAAAACGCTCGGTTATACGGAGATGAAAGGAAGCTGGTTCATCTTCGATACCTACCGCGCCCATGAAGACTGGTGCCGATGGCGTGCGCCGTTCTGGCACGGTTCACGAGTGATGGACCGGCATAGTCACGAGAACTATCACCTTGGATTTCGATGCTGCAAAACTCTGGAAAAGTCAGGACCAATCGCCAGCGAGAAACGCGTTCAGTCTCAATAGCGAGCGCGCATATCTCCTCCGTTACATCGGCGCGAGCATCGCATCAGGCGAGTTCGGATCGGGGTAGGTTGGGAACAGATCGAGTTTCAGCGTCGCCAATTTGCTGATCAGGTCGGTGACGCGGAACAACGGCCCTTCCCCGCTGAGCACGGTTGAGAGCTCGGGATCAGCCAGCGCGTCGAAGATCGACATGGACTCGCCGTTCACGCAGATCGTCGTGCTGACCAGTCTCACACCGTGGCTGTAGTCAGCGTAGCGCGCGCCGTGAACTGTGCTGAGCGGCTGAATCGGGCAGTCGATCGCCCGATGCCATCCATAGATTGCCACGCGATCGGGAAATCGCCAGAGGCGATTGGTGATCACGAGGTCTTTCTTGTGGCCGGCCGTGAGAACACCAGGTTCAACGCCAAGCTCCGTACGCTGCTCCGCGATCAATTCGTTGTGATGCCAATAATAATCGGTCGAACGCATCTCGTCGCTGGCCGGCAATGGCTGCGGAGCAAGGTGCACGGCGGCCTGATCGTAGATGGCATCAACGATTTTCTTGGTAGGCAGCGTCAAACCGAAATGGCCCGCGACATTGAGGGCGGTCGCGAGCCTCATTGGAATGAAAAGGAAGTCGCGATCCGAACCGATTGCCAGGTAATCCGTCAGCACACAGACGGTTATTCTTACCTTCCGGCCATCAGGCAGCTGACCGCTCATCGTGATCGGAGCGGTTCGTCTTAAAAACTCCGGCATATCGCCGGCGAGCAGTTCTGATTGGATCTGCTCCTCGCGATCCAACCCGCTGAGGCCCTCCACCCGATGGGCGAACTCACTACCCGTAAGCGCGGATGCCTGGCGCGCTGGAATCCTCGCCAATAAACCGTCGCTGCAAGCAGTCAGTAACGATCCGCCGAGGGCAACGCTCGGTAGATGAAGCATCGCGCACAAGAACAACAGCGACTTTATTGTGCAGCGGTTCAACCGAAAACTCCGCAACCGAAAAATACGATATCCTCAGTGAGAGCTACGTGTCGAACGGCCGCGTAGCAGATTCGATGCCTTGGTTATACGATCTTGCGTCGTATTGGAAAACTGGAGCCACTAGCGTGCAAATTGCATGGCCGCAGCCTGGCTTGCCCTATTATCAATCAATTTGGTTTCAAGACGGCCGCCCAGCGAAGATTCGCTACGCCAATATCCCAAACGGGCGATGGCCTGGTTCAGTGAACGATTCTGGGTTTACCGGTAGCCGCGTCGCTTCCTGCGGCTGACGCAAGACCGTTCAGCGGGTCCGGACTGATCGGTTTCACCAGGTGATAGTCGAATCCTGCCGCCATCGCTTCTTGTTTGTCTTCATCTCGGCCATGCCCGGTAAGCGCGACGAGAACGACTTCCCTCGGAGCCGGTTCGAGGCGCACTCGACGTGCCACCTCGTAACCGTCAATACCGGGAAGCCCTATGTCAACGAGCATAACTTCCGGGGATTTGCGGGCGCGGCATCTAGAGCCCCCAAACCGTTGGCGACCGACTGCACGCGATGCTCTAGCAACTCCAGCAGCATCGTCACGCTCTCGGCAGCGTCGAGGTTGTCCTCCACCAACAAAACGCGGACGCCGCGCCGTGTGTTCCTGTTGGCTCCGGCTCGGGCCGTTTCTGTGGCCCTGATTAGAAGCAACGGGAGGATGACCACAAATTGCGACCCATACCGGGACCGTCGCTGTGCGCTTCGACGCGGCCGCCGTGCAATTCGACCAACCGGCGAGCAACAGTGAGACCGATACCCAGACCGCCTTGCGATCTATCGAGCGACTGATTGGCTTGAGCGAAGACGTCCCAAATCCGCGGCAGCAGTTCTTTACTGATTCCGATTCCGGTATCGCGCACGTGAACGTGTCGATGCGTGTAGTTCGATACCATCGGCTCAATTCGATACGTGATAGATAGCGGCAAAAGCAAGGTCATAGGGATTTTCGGCTAGGGCGGTCGCAGCTCTTTTGCACGCTTCGCTTACGCTTTGGGTATGCAGCGGTTCGGCCCCGAGGGCACGCAATGTAGCGAGGCGCCGCTCGCCGATGACACGACGGGTCACCTCACTGCAGGCGCAGAAGATGTGCCCCCAACGGTCATAGAATCGGTCCAAAGGGGACTGTAGGAAAAAGTGAAGGTTCCTTCTTCGCGCCGCAGGTTTCGATCGACCACGTACAGGAAAGCTTCTGACCACGTGGCCTCACCGGTGGCGAAGACACTCTCCCACATCGGACCCATCGTGTCCCAGATTTCGTTCCAACACTCTTTACCCGACCTGCCCAACCAT
>JASHQJ010000001.1 GCA_030037595.1 Candidatus Binataceae bacterium | reverse complement strand
GACAAGTCGACTTCCAGAATCAGGGCGCGAATCCTATCGCCTTGGCGATAGCGCTCGTGCGGAATCTGTTCTTTTTCCGGCAGAATTGCCTCAGTGCGGCCAAGATTGACGATCATGTTCTTGCGTTCGAAGCGCTGGACGATGCCGGAGACGATCTCGCCCTTTCGATCCTTGAACTCGTTGTAGATCTGCTTTCGTTCGGCGTCGCGGATGTGCTGGATGAGATTCTGCTTGGCCGCCTGCGCTGCGATACGGCCCATCGTGGCAGTGTCGAGCTTGATCAGGATTTCGTCGCCGACCTGCGCGTCAGGATCGTACTTGGAGCGCGCCTCCTCGACGGTCGCCTCGGCCATCGCATTTGCGACGGTCTCGACCACCGTTTTGATTTCGAACAACTCGATTTCGCCGAGCTCCGGGTTGAAGCGCGACTCGATGTTGCGATCGGGGCCGAAGGTGCGCCGCGCCGCCGAATGCATCATCTCCTCGACCGCGTTGATGACGATCGACTTGTCGATGCCCTTTTCCTTCGAGACCTGTTCGATAACCCGGTTCAGATCAACCTGCATAATGCCTCCCGGTGCGCGATTTCTCCCGCGCGCCTCGCTTTAAAGAGGGCAGTGTTACGCGTCCGCCGCCCCATGCGGAGAAGATTCGGCCGTGATCAGCCGCGCGTTTTGCCATCTCGGTCAAAATCGTATTCGTAATTCGCCTCCGCCATATCGTCGAACGCGATTGCGATTCGGCGTTTGCTCGCCTCGTCGTCGATCTCGATTCCTGTCGGACCAACCTCGACCAGGCGCCCGAGGAAGCGCTTCTGACCATCGTGCGCATGGTGCGTCTTGAGCCGCACCCGCGCGCCGCGCACCGCCTCGAAGTGCTCCAGCGTGCGAAGCGGCCGGTTCACCCCGGGCGACGCAATCTCCAGCATGTAGCGCCCCTCGATCGGGTCATACACGTCGAGCAAATCGCCCAGCACGGGCGTCAGCTTTTCGAGCTCGTTCAGCGAGATTCCGCCGCCCGGTTTATCGACCAGGAGCCGAAGCAGCGAGCTTCGCGTTCCGTGCCGATAGTCGACCGCAACCAGCTCGTAACCCTGCCGCTGGATATGCGGCTCGAGGACCTCGGTCACCTTTTCTGCCACCGGATGGAGCGCCAGCACCCTCATAGGTCCACCTGCTCTGCCGGTAGCCGTTCGCGCCAATCGTTCTCGAAGAGCGACACCAACAAAAAAGTGGGCACGTGCCCACTCGATAGAGACGAGAATATCACCTGCGCCAGCCGCGCATCAAGGTGGTGGTCGAAGAGGTGAAAAGTGGGCTGATATAGGGCGTTTTCGAGATTCAACCACGAAGATCACCAAGAACGCAAAGAAGAGCGTTTGGAGATTGGTTTTCTTGGCGATCTTGGTTTGGTGATCTTGGGTGCGCTTCGTGGCTATAGCTCCCGAACGATGGCGCTTGGCGTCAGCGGGCATGCGGACTAGCTTCATCATTAGTTTTCCCCAGTATTTTCCCTGCGAGGAGATCGGCGAAGCGACGGAAGCCCGTCTGAAAACATGAAATGACCAACCAGAGCCGGACTTTTGCGATTTTCATGACGACCGCGTTACGGCGTCGAGTCCTGGGCCTGGCCAAGGGGCGACATTCTCCGTCGTGCTGCCGACGACCGCGCCCGAGGCCGGCAAGCGCGAGGACGTTCAGACCGCCGCGAGTGACGGGTCTCGGCAACTCCACGAGAGCATCCTGTTCGTCGAGGACCACGCGGACTCCGCAGAAGTGCTCTCGATGGTGCTGCGCAACATGGGCTTCGAGGTTCGAACGCGTGCCACGGTGGCCGAAGCGACCAGGCTCGCGAGCGAGAATCAGTTCGATCTCCTGCTGAGCGACGTTGGACTGCCCGATGGAACCGGAATCGATTTGATTCGCGCAATCCGGCGGCATTCCTCCTATCCCGCGATCGCGCTGACAGGATTTGGGATGGAGCAGGACGTCGAACGATTCAAGGAGGAAGGCTTCGATGCTCATCTCACGAAGCCGGTGAACCTCGAAAAGCTCGCGGCGACGATCAGAAATCCGCTCACGCGCGAGTCTCGTCCGAGTTAGCGCTCCTTAGGCTTCAACCACTAAGATCACCAAGGCAGCATCACCAAGGAAGCCAAGATAGAACTTGATTGCGATTCTTCTTCTTGCCCTTGGCGTCCTTGGTGGTTGGATTCCTGCCTGCGTTCTTCAACCCGCCTTTGACGCATCGGGCCGATGCTGCTAAGCGCCTTGGATGCGAATCGAGGCGGCACCGGCCGACGCGATGTACGACGAGGCGCAGACGGCGCTTAAGCTCGTGGACTTTCCGCCGGGCCGCGAGGTGAAGGTTCGCGCCACATCGCGCGACGATGCCGGCAATCGATGGAAGTCTTCGGCGACGTTCGTCACCGACGACCGCGGCGGCGTCGATCTCGCGACCGCGGTCCCGGCCTCCGGCAGCTATCAAGTCGCGGACCGGATGGGACTTTTCTGGTCGATGCAGCTCGATCCGGCGGTCGAGGCGCGCGGCGCATTCATCAAGACCGGTGTCGATCCGGATCGCGTAACTCTATCAGCCGAGCTTGACGGCCAGGTCGTCGCGACAAACGAGCTGACGCGCCGCTATCTCGCAGATGAAATCGTGCGCGAGGACCTCCACGAGGAAGGCCTGGTTGGGGCATTCTTTCACCATCGTGACCAGCCGCGCCGCGCCGTGCTGATAGTCGGTGGCTCGGGCGGTGGAATGTCGATAGCGCATCCTGCGCTGCTCGCGAGCCATGGCTTCGCGGTACTCTCGCTTGCATACTTCGCGATGCCGGGATTGCCGCGTGAGCTGGTCGAGATTCCACTCGAGTATTTTGAGCGCGCGCTCGTATGGCTCAAACGTCATCGCGCGGTGAATCCAGATAAGCTAGCTGTTATCGGACAGTCGCGCGGTGGCGAGCTCGCGCTGCTACTTGGCGCGACCTTTCCCGATGTCAACGCGGTCGTCGCCTATGTGCCGAGCGGCGTGGTGTGGGCCGGAATCCGCACTACGCCGGGACCATTGACCACTTCGTGGACACATCGTGGCAAGCCGCTCGCCTTCTTGGGCGCACCCGTCAGCGACGAGGAATGGAATCGGACACCGGTCGTACTCACGCCGTCGTTCATGCGCGCGCTCGCCGACCGCGACGCGATCGAACGCGCCGCAATTCCAGTCGAGAGAATTAACGGGCCGGTCCTGATGTTCTCGGGCACGGACGATCAGATGTGGCCGTCGCTCAATCTCGCCGACCTGGCTGTACAGCGTTTGATTGACCGCAACTTCCCGCATCGCCACGACCACATCAGCTACGCCGGCGCAGGACACTTCATCCGCTACCCGTACTCGCCGGCGATTACCGCGATGTTTCATCCGCAGGTGAAAATGCCGATGGCGCTTGGCGGCGCGCCGGAAAACAATCACGTCGCCGACCTCGATTCGTGGCGGCGATGCGTCGCGTTCCTTGCGCAACATCTCGGCGACCATTCCTAGCTCGCAGTGCCAGTCTCATCGCCAGTCTTCGGATTCGCGTTCGCCCTGGCAATCGGCTTTCTGATCGGCCGCACGCGCGAGCCTGCGCCCCACAAGCCGCCGCGGCCCGGAATCCGCGACTTTCTCATCATCGCGATGCTGGGCGGGATAGCTGGGCACCTGGCGAATGTCATCGTTGCGCTCGCTCTCTTCGCCGCGGTGGTCGGCACGATTGCGATGATGCGCGTGCATCATCCGGAGCGCAGCGGCATCACCACGGAGCTCGCCGCGATCGCGACTTTTGTGCTGGCGGCGCTCTGCCTGACCGACGAGCGGCAGTACGGCGTCGGCCTCGCGATTGTGCTGGCGATCGTGCTCGCGGAACGCGATCAGATTCGCCGCCTGGTGCGCGAAGAGATCTCGGACGAGGAATATATCGACACGCTTGCCTTCCTCGGCCTTATCTTTATCATCTATCCGCTGCTGCCGGCGGGCAGCTACGGCCCGCTGAAGTCTTTCAATCCGCGCGAAATCTGGATTTTCGTGATCCTGGTTTCGGGCGTGTCCTACGTCGGATATTTCCTGACCAAGTACACGAGCGCCGCGCGCGCGGCCCTGATGACGGCGATCGTGGGCGCAATCGCCTCGACCACCGCGTACACCACGGCGCTCTCGCGCACGGTCGCGGAAGCGCCGGAGTCGGCGGTGCCGGCGTCGCGTTACGCACTGATCTCGAATTCAGTCATGTTCCCGCGGATGCTGGTGATCGTCGCACCAATCTCGCCGATTCTGGCGCTGGCCGGCGTGCCGGCCTTCGCGGCGATGACAATCGCGGGAATTGTCGCGGCGATTCTGCTCTCACGGCGCGGCATGCCGGAAGGTACGCATGTATCGGAATCGAACTTCAGGAACCCATTCGCGATCGGTCCCGCGCTCGAGTTCGGCGTGATCGTCGCGTTGGTGACGTTCTTCGCACGTGCGGGACGATACTATCTCGGCGAAAGCGGACAGCTCGCGGTTGCGGCGATCAGCGGACTGGTCGATACGAGCGCGATTTCACTCGCGCTCGCGAGTTCGGTGCAGCTCGGCAACAGCACTGCCACCACCGCGGTGATCGGGATGACGCTGGCAGCGGCGGCGAACGCGGTTTTCAAAGCGGCGGCGGCGGAATCGAGCCATGCGCCGGCTTTCTACTGGCGGCTGGCGGCGGGATTCGTCGTGATGTTCGTAGTCGGCGCAATCGCGCTGCTGCTGATCGATCCGGGAGCGTTCGGGGCGATCGCCCAGCACGCGCTGAACTCGTGATGCGCGTCGGCGTTACGACCCTCCTCGCGCTCCTCCCGTATGAAAGTGTCAACCATGTTGCCGGTCTGAAATGTCAACTATGTTTCCGGTCGCTCAGTGAGGGTTGCCTGATAGCGGCGGTCGTCCCGCTACTCTTCGTCGCTTTGCAGCTTCGCCAGCACCGACAGATCCTCGAGCGTCGTCGTATCGCCGAGCTTCTCGTCGCCGGCCGCGATCTGGCGGAGCAGGCGCCGCATAATCTTGCCGCTTCGCGTCTTGGGCAACGCGTCGGTGAAACGGATATCGTCGGGGCGCGCGAGCGCGCCGATCTCCTTGACCACGTGCGCGCGCAACTCCGCGCGGAGCTTGTCGTTGCCTTTGCGCCCGCCTTCGAGCGTGACAAACGCAACGACGGCCTGACCCTTCATCTCGTCGGGACGGCCGACGCAGGCTGACTCAGCGACCGCGGGATGCGATACGAGCGCGCTTTCGATCTCCATCGTGCCGAGCCGATGCCCCGACACGTTGATGACGTCGTCAACGCGGCCCATGATCCAGAAGTAGCCGTCCTCGTCGCGGCGTGCTCCATCGCCAGTGAAGTACACGCCATCGATCTGGCTGAAGTACTGGCTCTTGTAGCGCTCGGGATCGCGGAAGATCGTCCGCAGCATCCCGGGCCACGGCTTGCGCACGATTAGCAATCCACCCTGTTTGGCGCCGACGCTTTTGCCGTCGCGCGTCACGATATCGGCCGCGATTCCGGGGAGCGGCCGCGTCGCCGATCCCGGCTTGGCCGGGATCGCGCCCGGCATCGGCGAGATCATGATGCCGCCGGTTTCGGTCTGCCACCACGTATCTACGATCGGGCATCGGTCGCCACCGATCGCGGTGCGATACCAGATCCACGCCTCGGGATTGATCGGTTCGCCGACCGAGCCGAGCAGGCGAAGGCTCGAGAGGTCGTGCTTCTTCACCCACGAATCGCCCCATTTGATGAAGGTGCGAATCGCGGTCGGGGCCGTATAGAAGATGCTGACGCGGTACTTCTCAATGATGCGCCAGAAGCGATCGTTCTCGGGGAAGTTCGGCGCACCTTCGTAGATCACGACCGTCGCGCCCGCCGCGAGAGGCCCGTACACCGTGTAGCTGTGGCCGGTGACCCAGCCGATGTCCGCCGTGCACCAGTAGATATCGTCGTCTTTGAGATCGAACACCCACCGCATCGTCATGAGCGTGTGCGTCAGGTATCCGCCCGTCGTGTGCACGACACCCTTGGGCTTGCCCGTTGTACCCGAAGTGTAGAGCGTGTAGAGCGGATGCTCGCTGTCGAGCTCAGTCGCCTCGCATTTGGGGTTCTGTTGCGGGACTAGTTCGTCCCACCAGATGTCGCGGCCTCTCCGCATGTCAACGTGATTGCCGACCCGCTTCAGCACGATAACTTTCTGTATCGAGGAGCAGCGCTTCAGCGCCTCGTCAACGTTGTGCTTGAGATCGACGACCTGTCCGCGGCGCCATCCGCCGTCCGCTGTGATGCATACTTTAGCTTCCGCGTCGTTGATTCGATCGGCGAGCGCCTCCGACGAGAATCCGCCGAACACTACAGAGTGAATCGCGCCGATTCGCGCGCACGCGAGCATCGTGATCGCGGCCTCCGGCACGAGCGGCATGTAAACCGCGACACGGTCGCCTTCCTTGACGCCGAGTGATTTGAGCGCGTTGGCGGCGCGGCCGACTTCGTCGGCGAGCATCTGGTAGGTGAGGACGCGCGAGTCGCCCGGCTCGCCCTCCCAGATGAGCGCGGCTTTGTTGCGACGCGGCCCCTTTAGGTGGCGGTCGAGGCAGTTATACGCGGCGTTGATCTTGCCGCCGAGGAACCATTTCGCGAACGGAAACTTCCACTCGAGGACTTGGTCGAAGGGCTTGAACCAGTCGAGGTTCTTCGCGCATTCGCTCCAGAAACCCTCGGCGTCCTCGTCGGCGCGGCGATAGAGCGCTTCGTATTCCTTCTCGCTCTTGACCGCGGCCTTTGATGAAAATTCTGCCGAGGGCGCGAACTTACGACTCTCGCTCAACGTGACATCGAAATGAATGGATTCCTCGGAGGCCATCGCAGTTCAGATCCTCCCGCGTGCTTCTCGCGTCTTGAGGCTCAAGTATAACGTAGCCGCGTCGCCGATTTCGCGCCGGTTCGAGCGGATTTCACGAAGCTGCGCGAGCACTTCGCTTTCGATACTCGGCGCGAGCTCCGCCGCAAGCTCGACCGCGCGTCCGGCCCATCGGAGTGCGATACGCCCTTCGAGCCCGCCGAAGTCGTCGAAGAACCAGGCGCAACTCGTGAGCGAGGCGTGCGCCGCGCGCATCATCTCGAACATCCTGAGCAAGGCGTCGCGGCTGTTCTCGTCGTCGACCTTGTAGCGCACAAAGAATTCCTCGCGCAGCGCGGCATTATCGTCAATAAGGAGCGGAATCGCGTTGTTCAATGCCTCGCGATGGCGGTCTTTAACCATCGCTGGTGCGAACCGATCATAAGTCGCGTCGGCGTGGTTCTTGACGAAGTCCATCGCGGCGCGAAACGGCGCGCGCCACTCCTGGCTCGTGTTCGGATCGATGCGGCATCCGCAGTTCGAGCGCCATCGCTCGATCCCATGCGGGCAACTCCAGGAGCTGGGCGCCGGCATGGCGAAGACACCGCGCGCAGGATGCGATGCGAGGTAATCGGCGCAGTTGGTGATAACCAGGTCGTCGCGCCGCTCGAGCATGATCAGCGCGCGCGCAAGCTCGGCTGCGCCCTGCTTCTTGTGATGGCCGAACGTTTCGCCATCGGTCGCGATCATGATTGCTTCGCCGGGTGCGAGGCTGAGCGCGTTTTCAGCGATCCGATGGGCGAGCTTTGCGCCATCTGCGAGTCCGTCGTCGAACGAGATGTGCGCCGAAAGATCGGTATCGAAGCGGAACACGTCGAGACCGAGCTCACCATTGTTCCACCGAAATGGCCCCGCGCCACGCGAATCCGCACCCGGGCCGCTATAGCGGCCCTGCGCGGCCGAGAGGATTACGAACTTGATCCCCGCGGCGGCGACCGAGGCGAGCGTATCTTCGTCAGCCGCGCATTCAGGGAGCCAGATTCCTTCCGGCATCCGATCGAAGCGATGCTTGAAGTCGGAGACGCCCCACGCGATCTGCAGCGCGCGATCACGCTCCGGGAGCAACGGGATCACCGAATGGCTGTAGGTCTGCGCAATCGAATTGCC
This sequence comes from Candidatus Binataceae bacterium, assembly GCA_030037595.1. Classification (GTDB taxonomy): domain Bacteria; phylum Desulfobacterota; class Binatia; order Binatales; family Binataceae; genus JASHPB01. Next base: position 17,572 of record JASHQJ010000001.1, on the reverse strand, counting down.
GTGACCGCCGTGCTCCCCGGCTGAGAGCTGATCACCGCGGAGCATCGCGCGATAGGCAGCCTTGCCGTGTGACTTGAGCCATCCGGCGAGCGTCGGTCCGAAATCGAAGTTGAGCGCCTCGTAATTGTTGCGAACGTGGACCACCGAGCCCTCCATCGTGTGGGCATGGGCATTGGCGGTGTAACACTCACTCAGGATGCGCTCGTTCCAATTCTGGAATGGCGCGGCGCCGTGCTCGGGAGCGATGATTCCGGTCCACGGACTCTCGCGGGGCGGCTGATAGAAGTGGCCGTGGATTATGACATATCGCGGTTCTGCCATCAGACTTTAATAGTGCTTGGAGGCGAACAGCCGAAGCTGTCCGCCCGAGTTGTTCAACAGCCGTTGTTGATAAGCGCGATCAGGAGCAGGCGGCGCGGAATGAACCTCGAATCGCAGGCTCGCCTTTCTGATTCAGCACGATCAGGTCGCCTTCGATCTGTTTTTCGCCGTCGCGCTCTAGCTTGTTGGTCACCTTGCCGGTGCAGGTGACAACATCACCCGGCCATACTCGCGTCGCAAAGCGCACCTTGAACTGGCGGACGTTGCCGATCCCGACGTAATCGGTGACTGCCTTGGAGAGCAGGCCCGCAGTGAACATGCCCTGCGCGAACACGGTTGGAATTCCGGCCGCCTCGACAAAGCTCTGGTCGTAATGAAGCGGAACGAAGTCGCCCGACGCGCCGGCATAGCGGACGAAATCGGGACGCGTTACGCCCTCGACCATGAACTTGGGAATCTCGTCGCCAACTTTGACTGAATCGTACTTCAGCTTTGCTGCCATAGTAGTTCTCCGCTGGCCTCAGGCCTTGACCGCCTGGCCGGTTTCGATGAGCGTCGAGCGCGAAACGGCGACTTTCTCGTTCTTCTGGTTGGTGTATTCGGTTTCAGTGACGAGGAAGGTCATCTTGCCGCCGCGTCCGCCTTCTTTTTCGTAGAAATCGGAGATCTTGGTGACGCCGGTCAGGGTATCGCCAACGAAAATCGGCTTGAAGAACTCGAATTCCTGTTCACCGTGCAGGATTCGGCGCATATCGAAGCCGCCGAATCCGGGGCTCGAGGTTTCATCAGTCCAGAAGGCGCTGGTCTGAAGGAATGTGACGGGGACCGGAATACCGCCGGTTTCCTTCTGCGCCGTTTCGGGGTCGAAGTAGATGGGACTCGGGTCTTTGATTGCACGGGCGAACTCGCGCACCTTGCTCCAATCCACGTGCATCTTGAACGGTTTGCCGGTCTTACCGACGACACTCTTGTCGGGCATGGGTCCTCTCCTCGGACGCGATTCTTCGACTGCTGTCGATGTATAAGCCGCTTACGACCGCTATATCACGCTTATGCGAACAGCTTAAATAGATTCGTAACACGAGCGGGAGCATCGGACAAGGACAATGTGCACCACCTATTCGACGTTCGTCGCGGCGGCGCCGCCGTCCACGATCAGCAGTGCGCCCGTTACGAAACTCGCCGCGTCGGACGCGAGGAAGATGCACGGATACGCGATCTCCTCGACACGGCCGAAGCGCCGAAGCGCCCGCGACCTCGCGACCATCGCCTTCACCGTCGGATTCGGCCAGACGCGCGGCGCCGCGCCTTCGGTATCGATCGGCCCCGGCGCGATACAGTTAACGCGGATGCCGTGCTCACCGAACTCGCCGGCATGCGATGTTGTCAGGTTGATAACGCCCGCCTTCGACGCGCCATACGGCAGCATCGTTGGCGATCCATGGACGCCGGCGGTTGATGAAATATTGATTATCGAGCCTCCCGTCTTCTGCGGAATCAGCACGCGAACCGCAGCCCGCGTGCAAAAGAATACCCCGTCGAGGTTGATTCCCACGACCGCGCGCCATCCGTTGGGCGAGAGGTTGAGCGTCGGCGTCGTGATACTCGCGCCGTGATTGTTGATCAGCACGTCGAGCCGGCCGAACTGCCGCACGGTCTCGCCGATCATCTTCTCGCATTGCTCCGCGTCGCGGACGTCCACCGTGGTCATCTCGCAGATGCCGCCGGCCTTCTTGATTTCGTCGCGCACGCGCTCGAGGTTCTCGACCTTGCGGCTCGCGACCATCACCTCGGCGCCGCGCGCGGCAAATTCCTTCGCGATCGATTCGCCGATCCCGGTGCCGCCGCCAGTGACGATCGTTACCTTGCCTTCGATACTGAACGGATCTTTCAAGATGTGAACTCCCTCGCGAGCGTGTTAGCCGGCCTGTTAGGCGCGCCGCTGATGCGTCGTTAATCGGGGAATTTATCGCACTGATTGATGAATAGATCGAGAGCGAGTCCTAGAGAGGCGGATGCGATCGCGAAAAGAGCGAGGATTTGAGTGGTGCCTGTGATGAGGTGGTCAGAACGCTGGTATGACGACGCGGGCACGGCTTCGCCGCCGCGTCATCCCTTTATCTCGCGGCGTGATCTTGAGCCTCAGATGTGGTGTGACCCGCGGGTCACCCTCGCCGCGCGCGCGATGCTTCCAGGCGATCATCCGCCGCCTGAGCACGCTCGGGTTGATACTGAGGGCATCACAGACCGTCTCGAAACTGAAGGCGTGGCTGGTGCGCGCGCCGGCCATGATCCAGCGCTCGGCGTCGACGTAGAGCAGGCGCTTGCGCGTGCTCCGCGAAAGCACCCCCTGTTGGTAGACGTTGATCGCATCTGCCAGCAACGCGAGCATCAGGCGTTGCTCGCCGGTCAGGCGATGCCCGCTCGAGGTATCGAAGTACTGGCTCGGCAGAATCTGATGCAAGCCGACGAAGCTCTCGACCGCCGTATCCGGAGTCCTGAAGGAGACTACACCCATGCTCGAAACCACGCGGGATGGCCCGGAGCCGCCCATCGAGGTTGATTCCCCGCCCTTAAGGGGGCATCCGTGGCGACAAAGTCATCCCAAGTCGAAATTGAAACACGGCCGAAAAGAGAAAAGTTCCCGAAACTTGGCCAATTGAGCCGTCGGCGGGCATTTGCGTGCCACGATTGACTCTGATGGCGAGGGATATGGGTTCTGTGAGGCGCGGTCAGGTCGAGAGCTTGTGCACGAGGTCAACCAGCTCCGGACTCAACTGGCGGCGCCGCTCCATGGCCTCGCGCAGCGGCACGCGGATAATGTCGCCGCGTTCCTCGCCGATTAGCGAGGGTGGCGCACCCTCGATAGCCGCCTGCGTTGCCGCCGTGCCCATCCGGCTCGCCAGCAGGCGGTCGCGCGCGGTCGGTGCTCCTCCACGCTGGATATGCCCGAGCACGACCACGCGTGCCTGGGAGCCCAGCCTCTTGGTCAGCGCATCTGCGATAGGCATGACGCCCCCCGTGCGAGGACCTTCGGATACGACGATTATCGACGAGCGCTTGCCGCGCTGATGACTCTCCTCGACGCGGTTGCAAATCTCAGTCATCGGGGGCGGGAACTCTGGCACGACCACGGCCTCGGCGCCGACGCCAATCGCCACGTCGAGCGCGATAAACCCCGAGTCACGACCCATCACCTCGACGCAGAAGACCCGCTCGTAGGCGAATGCCGTGTCGCGAATCCGGTCGATCGCCTCGAGCGCGGTGTTGACCGCCGTGTCGAATCCGATCGCGTATTCGGTGCCCGGTATATCGTTGTCGATCGAAGCGGGAATGAATTGGACTCTGAAGCCGGTTTCCTCCGCGAATTGCAGCGCACCCTTCATCGTGCCTTCGCCGCCGATCACGACTAACGCCTCGATCCGGCGCCGATTGAGATTACGCAGCGCGAGGCCTCGGCCTGCCGCCGTGCGGAACTCGTCCGAGCGCGAAGTTTCAAGGAAGGTGCCGCCGCGCTGAATAATATTGGCGACCGAGCGGCCGGAGAGCGTTTCCGCAATATCGCGAATCAGGCCGTCGTAGCCACGGCGAAATCCCGTCACCTCGATTCCCGCAAGCGTGGCGCATCGCACCACGGCCCGAATCGCGGCGTTCATACCGGGGGCGTCGCCACCCGCAGTCAACACCGCAAGCCGCCTCAAGGGCGTCGCTTCGGCCGTTTCGTGGTGAGCGGCGAGGACCGGAGAGTCGATATCCATCTCTCGGCGGAGCGCTCGATGCCTCCACCGATCAATCTACCGACCGAGGCCATGAGAACCAACCCCGCCCGTGCCAAATGCAATACTTTGCGGTATTGAGAAAAGACCAGCCTGCTACGGAGAGCCAAGCCGCGTTAACGCGTTGCGAGCCTCGTCACTGCCGGCGCCGCCGCTCGACGCGGCCGCGCGATAGTGCTCGATCGCGTTCTGGCGATCCCCGAGCGCCTCGTAGGTGCGAGCCACATTGATCTCCGCGCGCGGATCGCCGGGACACGCCGTCAGCGCATCTCTGTAATAGGCAAGAGCATGCTGATAGTCGCCCGATGCGAACTTGTCGCCGCCGCGCTTGGTAGCAGTGTCAGCAGTTGCGCGGTCGCATCCACCTGCGGGCGGCGCGACGCCCGGCGCGTACGATGTCGGACCGTTCGCTTTCAGCGCCTCGATTTGCTGCTGCTGTTGCTCGATTTGCTGTTGATTCTCTTGGACCTGCTGCTGTTGCGCCTTCAGCGTCGCACTGTCGCATCCGGCGAGTACCAGCAGGAGGGCGACGCTCGTTATCAGGATGAGCTCTGAGAGTATCGCTAGCCGCATGACCGTCTAATTCTCGCGGCGTCGCTCGCCATGTCAATGCCCCTTGCGCAGAGGTGCGCCGATCTGGATAAAGGGTTTCCATGAATCCAACCCCCAAATTGTTGCCCCTGGTTTCGCTCGCGATCGTGCTCTTTTGGCTTCCTCCTGCCGAGGCCGCTATGGTGAAGGCCAGCATGAGTGCAGCGCGAGCGCTTCAACTTCTTCTTGAAGGTAACCAACGCTTCATCACGGGCCACATGGAGCATCCCAATGAGTCGCCCGACCGGCGCCGCGAAGTGTCCAAGGGACAGCATCCGTTCGCCGCGGTGCTCTCGTGCTCCGATTCGCGCGTACCGCCCGAGGTCATCTTCGATCGCGGCCTCGGCGATCTTTTCGTCGTGCGAGTCGCCGGCAATGTGGCGACGGATCTGACAATCGAGAGCCTTGATTATTCGGTCAAGCACCTTGGCGTCAGGGTCGTGTTCATTCTTGGCCACACCCAGTGCGGAGCGGTGACGGCCGCGGTTAAGGGCCACACGGAAGAAGGCGACGTCGGGCCGATGCTGAAAGAGCTGCAACCTGTAGTGGCCGAGAGCAAAGGTCAGGCCGGCGATCCGGTCGAGAACGCAATCCGCGACAACGTCCTATATGTGATGAACAAGGTCGCGATCTCGCCCGAGTTCCAACCGATGATCAAAAGCGGCGAGCTCAAGATTATGGGCGGCATCTACAACCTCGAGACCGGCAAGATCGAGATGATGTAGGCGATGTTGCGGGCGCGCGGTTAACAAGAGTCAACACGATGTGATAGTTACGGCTCGCATCCCGAGCCGCATCCGCTCACACGTCATCGCGCCTCGCTGGTCATTGTCAACGCGGTACCGCTGTTCTGGTCGCTTGGATACCAGCTCCTGGCGCTTTGGGAAGGCAGTCTCTTTCAGTGGCCCGCGAGCCCTTGGGCGCCATATCCGCACTTATACATTTCGATCGCGATTGCGGCTCTGTTTGCATGGGCCGCGTACCGATCGGAAGGATTTGAGCGGCGGATTTCGTTCTCGATAGCCGGCGGCCGCGCTTGCCGCATCGACGCAGCTCATGCTGCCGGACTTGCCTCGAACCGGCGGAATCGCGGCATCCATACTGGCTTACCGAGGGCAAGATTTTGCGGTGTTCCAGTTCATGCGATGGGCGTGGGTATGTATCCGTCTCGAAGGCGAACAGACAGGACTACCGCTCAGCGGTGCGCTCGCGATCGTTACCGCATCCGTGGTCATTGCGACGGGTCTTGGCGCGCCTTCATTGGTAGTTTGCCAACCCCTCGTTTACTGACGGCAGAAGGCGCTCTCCCTGGAGAATGAACGGCTGCAAAAGGAGCCGGACAGTGTGCACGCTCTCAATGGCTTGGCGATCTTTGCGACCAGCCCTGATCCAGCGATCCGTGAAGGAGTTAAAGCAGTGTCCTACGCGACGCGACTCTGCCAACTCAGCAAATGGCAGGAGAAAAACACTCTCGACACTCTGGCCGCTGCCTACGCCGAGGCTGGTCGGTTCGATCTCGCCCTTACATGGCAGCAGAAGGCGCTTGGTACGCCGCCGGACAAGGACATGCTCGCGCGGCTAGCTCTCTACGAGCACCATCAGCCATACCGCGACAAATAGTCGCTCGATTCTCAGTCTGCGGTCGCTGACTTCACAATCACTCCGGCGAAGCCAGTTGCCTGATGGCCGTCGGCCATCGTCACCGTCAGCGTCACCACGTAGGTGCCGGGATTCGGATAGGTGTGGAACACCTGCACCGGCGATAGCGTCGAGACCTGCCCGTCGCCGAAATTCCATCGATAAGTCTGAAACACCGCCTCCGGATCGCTGCAGGTCACGAGGAACCCTACCACCAGCGGGGCGATGCCGTAGCTTGGCGTCGCCGCGACCGTTATCTGCGGAATCGATGGGATATTGACCATGCCGCCGCTCGATGGCGATGCGCCACCCATCGGCGGCATCATGTTGCCGCTCTCCTGCGCGAAGCACGGGCCGCGCATCAGCGTCGCGATAGAAAGCGCCGCAGCGGCGAGCGCAGCAGCTGCTATTCCAATCCTACGAGGCACCGATTCGACTGAGACTCACTGCATCAGCAATCCGCCGTCCGGATGCAGGATCGATCCCGTGTAGTAGCGGCCTTCCTCGCTCGCGAGGAACAGCGCCGTATTCGCCACATCGACCGCTTCTCCCATCCTGTGCAGCGGCACACGTTGCAGCAGCGGGACCATATTGGGCGACTCCTGGATGCTCGCGGTCATAGGAGTCTTGATAAAGCCAGGGCCGATCGCGTTCGCCGTGATGTTATACTGCGCGAGTTCTGCCGCGAGCACCTTCGTAAGCATCCACACTCCTGCCTTGCTGACCGAGTATTCGCCCACACCGGGAGTTGGAACGCGAGCGGCGCCCGAGGCGATATTGACGATACGCCCGCCTTTGCCTGCCTTGATCATTGCTGCGGCGCATGCGCGACAGGTGAGAAAAACGCCATCGAGGTTGACGCTCAACACGCGCTTCCAGTTGGCGAACGACTTTTCGGAAAGCGGCACCGCGTCAGGTTGTCCTTCTTCGCCATAGTGCGCGTGAGAGATACCTGCCGCTGCGACGACGATATCGACGCCACCCATCTCGGCAACCATCTTCGCCACCATCGCATTGACCTGCGCCTCGTCGCTGGTATCGACCTGGTGCGCGGCCGCCTTGCGCCCCAGCTTCCTCACCTCGGCGGCGGTCTCTTCGGCGGCCTGCAGATGACGATCGGCAACGAAGATATTGGCGCCTTCTTCGGCGAATCGAATCGCGGTGGCGCGGCCGATACCGCTCGCGCCGCCGGTGATCAGTGCGTTCTTGTTCTCGAGTCTAAGAGCCATCGATATCACTCCTCGATCGCCTGCGTCGCGAGCGATCACGTTCGCTTGTTACCACGCTCCGCGTCCTCGCCGCCAGCGACGCCTTGCGCGCACCATCCTTTGCTCGCGATGCTGGCTCAAATAGGATTGAACGCGATGGCATTGGAGCAAGCGGCTACCGTCGAGGCGGAGCCGACCCACCGGTTTGTCGAAGTCGAGGGCCTGAAACTTCACTACCTGGACTGGGGCGGAGATCCGAACAAACGAACCTTCCTTCTGCTGCATGGCGGCGCGGCGCACGCGCACTGGTGGGACGGGGTGGCGCCCCTGCTGACGCAGTACGGGCACACGATAGCGCTCGATTTTCGGGGCCACGGCGAGAGCGAGTGGCCTCGGCCAGCGCACTACGGGCCGCCCGCCTACGTGCGCGATGTCGTCGGCGTGGTCAAAGAACTGCACACTAAGGTCGTGCTCGTCGGCCATTCGATGGGCGGCGCGGTCGCGCAATGGGTCGCGGTGGAACAATCAGAGCTGCTCGAGGCGTTGATCGTGGTTGATGCGCCGCACGGGCCGCCGCCGATCTTCCGCCGGTTGATGTGGCGATGGCGCCGGCGCGCGCGCGGCGGCAAACGGCCGGAGCTCAAGTCGAGCGGCGACATTATCCGCAAGTTTCGCCTCAATCCCCCCGACACTTACATGTCGAAGGAAGATCTGGAGCGGCTCGCGCTCCACGGCGCTCATCAACTGCCAAACGGTTGCTGGGTGTTTCGTTTCGATCCGGAAACGCGCGCATGGCGGCGCGACGGCGTCCGGTCAACCAAGCCCAGGCTGAAGACGTTGTCTATGCCGGTGCTCGTGCTGCGGGGCAGTCAGAGCACTCTCGTGAGCCGTGCGCATGCGCGCCGAATGCATCGCAAGATCCGCGGCGCCGCCTACAAAGAAATCGAGCGCGCGTATCATCACGTTCCGCTCGACAATCCTGTAGATACGGCCAAGGAGATCGCCGCGTTCGTCGAGCGGACGGATTGAGGGCGCGCCCGCGCTTAGGCGCGGAGCAGGAAGTCGCTCAAGTCCATCGAGAAGGTGCCGTCCGTCAGGCTCATCGCCTTGGGTGAGCGGCGAAGCTGCAGACCGGCGATGTCTTGCCCGCGATCCAGCACATAAACCACGTCGCCTGCGGAGAGTGAGAACACGCGCACGCGGTCCTCGCTGCGGCGTTCCGCCCCAGCGACTTCGTAGGGGCTCACGTGGAAGCCGAAGCCACGCGCGCGGATCGCTCCGTCGTCGAACTCCTCGACGATACCGACGAAGATTCGGGTGTTGTCGTCGCGGAACAGCCTGCGCTCGATAATCACGACCGGGTCTCCCTGTCGAAGTGCAGGCATTGATCGAACCTCCATCACACGTGTCCGCGTGAAATCAGCTTAACCACTAAGACCCCGAAGATCAGCAAGAGGAACCTTCGTGCGCTTTGGGTTCTTGGTGGTTGAATGAAGCCTGGCTTCGCAACCTAACGATGCAGCGTTTCGCCGGTGCGCTCCGACTGGCCGACGTAATCGAACACGAGCCAGCCGCGCAGCGGGTCAACGCGGCTCACACGCACCATCACCTGCGATTGATTCGTGAGCGCCGGCGCACCGTGCAGCGTGCCGCGGACAGCATAGTCGACCAGTTCGGCGCTTGCGCCGTCGCGCGTGACCCACGCGGCGAGCGGCCGGTTCATCTCGTTCTCCTGCAAGTAGCGTAGTGTCCAGTAGCGCTTGGCACGACGCTCGAGCTCGCGTCCCGAGTCCTCCGCACCCTCCGCGCCCGCGAGCACCTTCAGGAGCTCATCGACGTTGTAAGGCGCGGCGTGGCCCGCGAGCGCCGCGAGCAGTTGGCGCTGCAACACGAGGTCGGCATAGCGGCGAATCGGAGAGCTCAGTTGCGCATAGTAATCGAGCCCGATGCCCGCGTGATACTCGGGATAGAGCGAGAGCCGCGGGCGCAGCGACGCGTAATCGAGTCCGCTTTGCGGCTGCACGCGGTAGATAATCGGCACGCGGTTCATGGCCGCGTAGCGCGCCGCGACGAAGTTGCTGAGCACCATGAACTCGGCGACCAGGGTGCGGCTTGGCGATGCCGAATCGAGGATCTCGATTTCGATTTTGTTGCCGTCGTGCACGCGCACCTTTGATTCGCGGCGCTGCGTAAGGACCGCGCCGGCGCGGCGGCGATTCTCGCGCAGTTTCAAGGCGGCGTCGTGGAGTTGTCTGACAGAACCGGCGGCCAGACCGCTCTCGCCCGGATTTCCCAGGATCGCGTTGGCGCGATCGTAATCGACCCGCTCGGCGATCCCGATCCGCGCCGGATAGATAGACGAATCGAGCAGCTCGCCCTCCGGCGACAAGGTAACGTCCGTGGTCAGCACCGGCCGCTCGTGCGCCGCAAGCAGGCTCGCCGCTTCGCACGAGATCACATCGGGCAGCATCCTGACCGTCGTCTCCGGAAGATAGACCGTGGTCGCGCGCGCCGCAGCCTCGGCATCGAGCACGCCGCCCTTTGCCACGAAATCGGCGACTAGTGCGATATGCACGCGCACGCGAAGCGCACCGTCGCCGAGCGGCTCGATCGCGAGCGCGTCGTCAACTTCAACCGTGTCGCTATCATCGATCGTAATCGCGTAGCCGCCGTCGACCGCTGGACGCGGCCCGGGCACCGCTCGCGCGGCTTCTTGCATCGCATCGGCGCTGAACTCCGTCGGCAATCCAGCGATCAGCGCAAAGCGCGGCACGTTGGGCTTGGCGCCCAGCCGCTCGAGCATCGCAAAGGCCGCGTCCGCGGGATCGACCTCAGGAACCGCCTGCGCAAGCATCTGGGTAAGCTCGCGCGAGCGCGTGAACCGATTTTTCAGATATCGCGTCAGCTCCTCGATAAGCGGCTCTGCCTCGGCAGGCGGCGGTGGGGGCGCGCCGCTCAATACGTCGCGGATGATCTTCTGCGTCTTGCGATAATCGTCGCTTCGGCTCCGAATACGGTCGGCCTGGACGCGAAGCCGTTCGACCTGATCTGGTGTGCGCGGCACGAATTCCATGTGGCGGCGGACGAAGTAGATGCGGTCGTTGAGCAGCGCCTCGAGCATCACAGACGCCGCGACGTTTGAGCGCCGCCCGAAGAATAGCTCCGCCATCTCGGGTGCGCCGAAGCTGCGGCCCTGCTCGCTTATCACGCCCCAGAGCAGCTCGAGGTCGAGTTCCCTGGCAAGTTCAGAACGCTCGTTCCGGAGCGTCTCGATCGCCTCGGCGGCGTAAGCGCGATCGGCATGCCGCTCCGGATAGCGCGCCATCACGAGATCGCGCGGCACCAGGCGTTCCCGGCCTTCACCATCGATGACGGCGAGGTGCCGTTGCTGCTCGCGAACTACGAGTGCGGTCTGGAAGCGCCCCTGGTCGAGGAAGTCGATAAGCGCGCCTTCATATTTAACTGCGCCCGAATGCACGTGGTTCGATTCCCGCCTTTGAGTGTCATAGGCGCGCTGGGGAGCGCATCCGCTCCTCAGCTCCTGAATTCATTTTGACGACGCCCAACGGCAAAGACTATATGGAAGGTCGAACTGATGGCAGACAAGCGGATCGAAATCGACCTTCCCGATGAACTAGCCGCGCAACTCGCGCGTGTCGCTGAGGCCATGGGAATCGTGAGCCTCGAAGAGACCGCGATTATCGCCGTTGCGGAATGGACTTCGCGGCGTGCCGCGGAGCTCGACGATCGCGACCCCAACCAGAAATACTTCGTCAACGAGGCGCTCGATGAACTCAACTCCAAGAAGTGACCGGAACCTCATGTTCGCGATGTTCGCGCTCGCGATCCTCGCAACCGGCTGGGCCTTCCCCCGCCCCGCAACCGCCGAGGGAGGTGGTCTCGACGTGGAGATTCCGTTCGAAATCAAGGCGCTGAAGACGAGCCTCACTGCGCCTTACTTCCTCGACAAGGACGGGGCCGACGTTATCGTCTCCGATCGGGCCGGGGGCGTGTACAAGGTAACGATGTCGGGCAAGGCAAGCGCGGTTGGCGCGCGCGACAAGCTCAAGAATCCGGCCGGCGTGGCAGTAGCCCCGGCAGGCTTCGGCTCGCATGCGGGCGAATATTTCGTGCTCAACGCCAACGACGCGAAAGGGCCGTGCGAGGTTGATGCGATCGATAAATCGGGGGGCGTGAGCAGCTTCGCGAAGCTACCCGCCGCCGCTACTGGATGCCGGGGGATCGCATTCGGCGCAAGCGGCACGCCCTACGCCGGCAAGCTCTACGCGGCGACGACCGGCAACTCGACGATCTACGCCGTCGATCCTTCGGGGAAAGCATTGGCGTTCGGCAGCTACGACAAGCCCGTCGCGTTCGAGTTAACGACCATCTCGTTCGCGCCGAGCGACGACCCCAAGGCGCCAAACATGATGCTGGTCGGGATGCGACCGAATATGGGCGGCGCCTCAAAGATCGGACGCATCGGAATCGTCGGCCCCGACGGGAAGTTGAAAGACGACGTTTACCTGGTCGGCTTCGTTCGTCCCTCGGGCTTCGGCTATTCGCCCGCCAACTGGGGCACCTATGACCACGCGTTCTTCATCGTTGATACCGGCAAGTTCGCTTCCGAGAACGAGAACATGCGCGACGGTAGCGTCTCGCGCCTTGAGAAAGGCATCGCGCGGCCGTTCGCCAGCGGCTTGATGGATCCCACCGACATGAAATTCGTCGGCAGCAAGATGGTGATCACGGACCCGGCCGAACGAGGCAAGGGACAGGGCGCGATCGTGATTATCTCGTCGATGATGTAGGTCGACGCGGCGAAGATTCCGGCGCCGCTAGACGGTGAGACAATTGAATCGAGGTCACGGCCTGCAGTAGTTGCCGCGGAATGCGCGCCCTCTTTCCCTTCCGCCAGGGGAAGGGAAGTTTGACGCACGGTCAGCGCCATGGTTCGATGATGCTCTCGGTGTTGCCGGTCTCGCGATCGACCAGCAGCATCTCCACCTTGCTGTACTCTCCCTTTGGAAAGAACACATAGCCGCTGACGGTGAAGTTCTGGTTTACCGACTCGGGCTGCAGCGCAAGCGACGAGATCTGCATCGCAGCCTGCTGATCGGAGCGATCCTGTCCGCGCTCGGCGCCGCGGAACATGCCCCATCCTGCGCCGGTCGCCGTACCGAGGAGAGCTCCCGTCCCGGTGCCGCCGAATGCCTGGCCCGCGGCCGCACCGAGTCCCGCGCCGACTCCGCCGGCGATCGCACCACTTAGCGCCGAGCTCGCGAGTGCTGACTTGAGCTCATTCGCGTTGCCGGATTGGCGCGCGGCTTCCATGGGTGGGATCGGCGCGATCCGCTCGCCTTCGGAGTTGAGCGCAAAGACCTGCGACGGCACGATCGCGCGCGGATCGTTGGTGCCATTGGCGACCGAAATGTATACCGGCGTCACCTGGCCGACTGTTTTCTCGGCCTGCACGGTCATCGTGACCTGGCCCTGTTCGGGCGCGGCGACGACTTTAGGCTTGGTATCGAGCGGTGCCTGCGAGACGGCGCATCCAGCCAGTACAAACGCCATCAGGATGCCTGCCGCGCCGGTGTTGATTGAACCCTTCATGAGCTCCCCATTAGCTTCCGATTCTAGTCCCCGCCCCTGCGTTAGCCCATAGGAAAGTGGGAGGTTCGGCAGGAAGCTAACTCCATCCTGAGTACGAATTCGAATGCGCGACGTTTCGATGGCCGGGTTTTCGTCGGCTGGTCTGCTAAATTGCACGTATGGAAGCCGCGCCCGCCCAAGCTCAACCCCGAAACGCGATCGTCATTCTGCTCGACAGCCTGAATCGGCACATGCTGGGGAGCTATGGCGGCCACGAATTCGCGACGCCCAACCTCGACGCCTTCGCGCGCCGCGCCGTTCGCTTCACCCGCCACTACTCGGGCTCGCTGCCGTGCATGCCCGCGAGGCATGATATCCTGTGCGGCGCGCTCGACTTCCTGTGGAAGCCGTGGGGCTCGATCGAAATCTGGGAGCAGCCGGTCACGGCCTGGATGCGCGCGGCCGGCGTGGTCAGCAAGCTAGTCTCGGACCATCCGCATCTGTTCGAAACCGGCGGCGAGAATTATCACACCGATTTTACCGCGTGGGATTACCAGCGCGGCCACGAGAGCGATCCGTGGCGGACGCGGCCTGACTCGAGCTGGGCGGGTGCGCCATCGTTCGGCCGCGGCCATCTGCCCTACGAGGATTCGCGTGGCTATTTCCGCGGCGAGGAGGATTTTCCCGGGCCGCGCACGATGGCCGCGGCGGCGAAGTGGCTAGCCGACGACGCGGCGCATCACGAGCGCTTCATGCTCTTCGTCGATGAATTCGATCCGCACGAGCCGTTCGACACTCCCGAGCCGTACGCCTCGATGTACGACGCAAGCTGGCGCGGACCGCATCTGATATGGCCGCCGTACATGCGCGGCGCGATCGAAAAGCACGTGCTGACAAGGGAACAGGCGCACCAGGTGCGGGCGTGCTACGGCGCCAAGCTCACGATGATCGACACGTGGCTCGGGCGGGTGCTTGACGCGATCGAGCGCGGTGGCTTCCACGCGGACACCGCCGTGATCATATGCACCGATCATGGCCACTACCTTGGCGAGAAGGACATCTGGGGCAAGCCGCCCGTGCCGATTTTCGAGCCGCTCGGGCATATTCCGCTGTTGGTCTCCTGGCCGGGCGTGGCAGCACACACCGTCGATGCGCTTACCACCAACGTCGATATTGCCGCGACGCTCGCCGACATTTTCGGCGTGACGATGGCGCATCGCACGCACGGCCGCTCGCTCGCGCCGCTCGTTACCGGCGCTGCGCGTTCGATTCGCGATTGGGCGCTCGCGGGAGTATGGGGCCGCGAGGTCCATTTGATCGATGCTGAATCGAAGTATGCGCGCGCTCCGGCCGGCGCTAACGCTCCCCTCAGTCTCTGGTCGAATCGATGGTCCACGATGCCGGTGTATCGGCGGCCCGAACTCAAACTAGCGCCGCCCGATGATCGCGCGAGGCTCGATCGGATGCCCGGCTCACGCATTCCGGTCATCCGCCAGCCGCTCGATCAGAGCGACAGTCTGCCATTTTGGGCGGCGGGCAGATTCAGCGGCAACTACTTGTTCAAGGTTGACGAGGATCCCACCGAGGAAAACAACATCGCGAGAACGCGCGCCGAGAAGACTATCGAGGAGAAGCTGCGCGCGGCGTTGCTCGAAGTCGAAGCGCCACCCGATCAGCTTGTGCGGCTCGGTCTCAAGTAAGCGTCGGAGAATTGATTGCTACCGGCCGTGGCCGCCTCCACGGCCGCCGAAGCCTCCGCCGATTCCACCCAATCCGTGACCGCCCCATCCAAATCCGCCGTGCGTCCCGCTGTTGCTCGCGAGCCCGGGCGCTGATCCTACGATACTGCCGCGCCTCGGGCCGACGGTCGTGACAGTGCCTGGACTCCATCCGTACCAGCCGTAGGCAAATCCCGGCCCGATCAGGAACGGCGGCGGAAACATGATTGGATTCAAAGTGTAGAGCGACGCAACCTGCTCATCCTGGCTCTGGGCCGCGTATTCGCTGATGTCGTGCTCCTGCTTCTGCGCGTCCTCGAAGCGATCGTAGTCTCCCGTGCCGCCGACGTAGACGCATCCGCACTCGTCGGGATCGTAGTACCAGAACACTGGGCCATTGCCGGTGTCATAGTAGTGCATCTCGTGAGTGGGCAGCGTCTTGGCGATCTCGATCTGATCGGGCGAGGTGAGGCGGACAGGCTGGAAGCCCGCCTCGGTAAGCATCGCCTCAGTCTGGGCGACCTGGGATGAGCCATTGCGAGACGAGCAGGATGCGACCGCGATTGCGGCCAGCATCAGAAGAATCAGAACGTAAAGCTGTTTCACGGCCGTTGCCGCTTCGCCTCCCCGCGGCATCGAGGTCGGAATCGAGCATAGCCGACCTGGGGGCAACTATAGTCTTGTGCGGCTTGGCAATTAATACGGAATCTTGCCGCGTCTTCGCCCGGCAGCGCGATTGTGGTTAAACGATCGGAAGGCGCGGCCGGGGTGGTGAAAGGGCAGACACAGAGGACTATCAATCCGCTTCAGGCTGAAAAACCCGTCACTCGTTGACGAATTCGGCGACTTTGTCTGAACTTTGTCAGTCTTCTGGCGCCGTGAAGAGGTTTTGGTCGATTCGGGGCACCGGATGATGCTGACCGGTGGCCTGAGCTGATGCTCACTACCGACGCGGCGTCAGTTATCGTCGCCTCTTCAGAAAAGACACGTTTTACTGGGCTTTTTGAGCATTTCTATAGTAGCGACTGCGCGCATCTCACCCTATTGGCGAAGTTACCGACACTGTGTCGGTAAAACCGGGCGTCCGCGCACGACGAGACGGCGAAACGGTCCCCCCGCTTAATGAGTCGTTACCGCGGAATACGGCACGCTGCCAGTGTCTGGCGGATTTTGAGTATCGACCTGGCCAATTTGAGTAAGCGCTCCCGTCGATTGATCGATTGAGAACTCCTCGACCATATTGCCGTTACCCGATTCATACGCCAGGTAGGCGAATCTGCCCATTGGCTCTAATGCAAGGATGAGCTCTTCTGAGTTGACAGCGACTTGGGAGGTCGGAATCACCGTGCATGGAGACAATTCATTGCTCGGCTTTGCGAGTGTCAACACGGTGATCGCGCCTCCATCTCCGAAGCCCGTCGAGTAGAGAAATTTCTGGTTCGGATGCACGCTGATGTCCGTCGCCTCACCTTCGTTGAGTGGCGCTGCGCCAACGGGCGAGAGTGTACCATTCTTAGCGTCTATCGCCATTTCCCAAAGAAATCCCAGTCCGGTGTCGACCGCGTAGGCACATTCAGTCCCCGAGGCAGGCGACGAAGTCGCGATGTTGAACAATAGAGAGTTCGTATTATTCGGCAGCGTCAGGGTCCCGTTTGTAGTCAACGTGCCGTTGGATTGGATCTGGTATTCCCCCACGCTCTGAGTGATTGGATACGTGACGTAGACATAGCGCCCGCTTGGGTCCACTGCCACACCATTCGCCACCGTGCTGCTCGAAATACTGCCGATAGAAGTAAGCATTCCGTTTTGGACGTTTGGCGCGTTCGGTGTTCCGGGGACTAGATTGATCGAATACTCACTTACGCTCACTCCGCTAGAGATCAGATTGGAATTGAAGTTACGGGTTTCGTAAAGAAACGCACCGTTCGGGGTTATCGCAGCGCGGAGGGGTGCAGGGATGGGCGTTTGGTCGCTCACGCAAAGATCGTGCCCGAGAAGTCTCCAATGTCGAAACCAAGGATCTGATTATCGGAGTTGTCGGTCGCATAGACAAACTCGTTGTTCGGATGCATCGTTAAACTCAAAAATGAACTGCAACATATAGTCGAACCCGCTACGAACGACGCGAGATTTGTTAGCGCGCCCGTCGAGGTGTTGATCGAGAACTCCGAGATCCGACCGTCGTCGTTCGCGACATAGAGATACTCGCCGGCAAGCGGTGGATAACCATTGGTTGGGCCGCATCCGACGACGTAAAGCGATATGAGCATCAATACTGGTAAGTAAAAGACGATGGACTTTCTGGCCGACGTCATGAACAGTTCTCCTCCCTTCGACATGAACAGTTCTCCTCCCTTCGAAATGGTGTTCAATCCAGTCTGGCCTGAAAGGGACGTTAAGCTTTTGCCGGGTTAATCGCGAAATGGGCCATGTTCATATTTCACATATTGTGTTAATTCTTAGGCTGTTGTCAGACAGTTCTTCCTATTTTCATCTACTTTTTAGTGATGAAACATAGATTCCGCGATAGTCGTGGCGCCATTCAACCTGCCGGGCGCGCAGCGAATCGCGGCGGCGTATAACAAAACTCACGCAACGCCGCGGTCGCGGGTACATGACGTACAAGAAGAGCAAGACCCTAGCCCCTCTATATAGATCACTGTGTTGTTATTTCGACACACAGGGATCGCTTAGAGCGCGTATAGCAACTTGTCCTTCTTGTTCCACT
>JASHQJ010000111.1 GCA_030037595.1 Candidatus Binataceae bacterium | reverse complement strand
AGACCGCGTGAGCCACTTCTGGGACACCGCGCTCGAGTCATTCAAGAACTTCGCGGAATCGTGATAACGCGCCGCGCCGACAAGGAGAATCGCGATGAAACTCTAATGGTTCAATTCGCCCAATCCGCAGAAGGCGCGCCTCGCGCTCGCCGAGCTCGGCACACCGTGCCAGATCGAACTGGTCGATCTGTTCAAAGGACAGAATCGCAAGCCCACCTACCTCGCGCTCAATCCTACTGGACGCGCGCCGACGCTAGACGATAACGGCTTCATCCTGTGGGAATCGAACGCGATCGTCGCGTACCTGGGTGATCGCGAGGCCGGATGGGGCCGCTCGATGCGCGCGGCCGCGCCGACGCGCTGCGCTGGATGTTCTATCAGTCGCAGCATCTTACCGACGCGTTCTCCGGCCGCGTCTTCAACATGGTTGCGAAAGCGAAGCTCGGGCTGCCGCCGGATCACGACGCCATCAAACGTTCGACGGAGGCCATCCCCGGCGTGCTCGCGATCCTTGAGGGACATCTCGCGAAATCGCGCTGGATGATGGGCGAGGAATTCTCGCTCGTCGATTGCTGCTATCTGCCGTCGCTCAACGCGCTCGCGATGACGCACTACGAACTGAAGGACTATCCGAAGGTTAGTGCGTACCCCGCGAGTGCAGGCGAACGGCCATCGTGGCAGGCCGCCGGCGTGCTCGATTTCCGGCGCGATTTCGCGATTCCCAAACCATAGTCAACTTCAACTGGCCTGGTGTGATTCTGGCCTTGACGTTCGACATTTGCCAATTTATCGGCGCGCGGAAGGCTCGTTAGCTCCCGAAGCCGCCAATCGCCACATTCGAGCCGTCTGACGCAGGTGACGAACTATGGGGAGCGCTACGAAGACCTTTCTTGTTACGCTAGCCGCATTTGGGGCACTTTTCCTCTTCGCCATGTACGCCGCCAACTCGCTCAGCTGGTCATCAAACCAATTCGGCAGATACATCGGTCACATTACATTCAGATGCGTTGTCGCGGGACTCGTGACCGGCTTCTTCGCCAGCAGAGGGGAGTGGTCGTGGCCGGGGATCATCACGGTCTTCGTAATCACATTCGTCGTAATCAGCGCAGCACTTCTCACGCCGGAGGCTAAGGGCGCTTCTGTTTCAGTCGATGGAGATTGGGTGGGGCAGGGGGAACGAACGCTGTGTGGAAATCCGACCGGCTCGGTGTCCGTCGGATCGAAAGTGCAGACGAAAGGAAACCAGGCGGGTTGTCCGGATTGTCTGCAGACCAGCTACGCGAGAATCGTTATTGACGGAAAATCGACTGCCCAAGTGGTGAATGTCAGCCCCGACGGCGCAGTTGACAGCGACCTAAACAATATCGGGACCAACGGCCCAAAATCTCTGGTACCTTCGATGAAGCGGAAAGGAAACCCATTCTCTGCTTTTACGCTGGTAGGAAACTTCGAGCGCATGAACTATCAGTGCAACAACCTCGGTCAGACCGGCGAGCAGATCCACGTTGAGCTGTCGCGTCCATAACAAATAGAAAAGGTCCGAAGACCGAATGAACCACTAGCTACGCGAAGAGCGTACCTTCGGCGACGATCGCGCATCGTCCGCCAATTCTGACGGTATGTGCTCCCACGGCGCCGCGCTTCACTTCGACGCGAATCTCGCTCGGGCGGTTCATCTCGACGCCCTGGCGAATCGTGAACGTGCCGCCTGCCGCGTCGATCAATCCGTACTTCGCCGCATACGCGCCGAGCGGTCCTGCCGCGCCTCCTGTCGCCGGATCCTCGACGATTCCGTCGTGCGGCGCGTACATTCGTGCGCGCACGACGAGTGGATGCGCCCGCTCGATCGTGAAGAGATAGACGGGATTCGTTACGTCGCGCGAGGTCAGAATCGAGGTCAGCGCCTTCGCATCCGACACGCTTCTCTTCAGCGCGTCAAGCGATTTCAGCGGCACGAACAGAAGCGGCAGGCCGGTAGAAACCGTCTGCACCGGCAGACGATCTGCGAGGTCACTCGCGCCAAGGCCGAGCGCCGCCGCCAGGCGCGCACGATCCTTTCTGATCGCGCCGAATTCCGCCGGCCGATGTGTCATCCAGACAAAATCGGGTTGGCCACGCTTTCTCTCGATCGTCACCGCTATAGGGCCAACGCCGAGTTCCAGCTTCACGGTCGTGGCATTGCCATCCAGCGCGATATCGCCGCGGCTCGCGAGAATCCACGACGTGCCAATCGTAGGATGGCCCGCGAGCGGGATCTCACGGCGCGGCGTTAAAATCCTGACGCGCCGCGCGCAGTCGCAATTTCTCGCGGGCAGCACGAAGGTCGTTTCACTGAAATTGAATTCGCGCGCGATCGATTGCATCGCAGCGGAGCTGAGGCCGCGCCCGTCGATTACGACGGCGAGCGGATTGCCGGCGAACTTGCGCGAGGTGAATACGTCGACGATGAAGAAGCGCTTCGCCGATGCCATTGCGAAACCGTACCGGGCGCCTCCGCACGAGCCAAGCATCAGTCTTTCTACTCATTGTTTACTGATACCGAACGCGACTGAGAGAATGCAGCGAGCGCTCGTCGTGTGAGGAAACCAGATGAACAAGGAAGATCCAGCGAATTGTATCTTCTGCAAGATGTTTGCGGGCGAGAGTGCCGTCAGCATGGTCTGCGAGGATGAGTCAGTCGCCGTGCTGGTGCCGCTACACGACGTGAACCCTGGTCACTTGCTCGTCGTGCCGAGGTCGCATCTCCCATACCTCGCTGGCGTTGACGATGCGCTGCTGATGCATCTGACGCGCGTGACGAAGCGGATGGCGACGGCGATCCATGCATCAGATCGCAAGTGCGACGCGATCAACCTTTTCCTGGCTGACGGCGAAGTTGCCGGCCAGGAAGTCTTTCATCTTCATCTCCACGTCTATCCGCGCTATCCAGCCGACGGCTTCGGCTTCAGATACGATCCGAAACGTCACTTCGTGCCGCGCTCGCGCGCCGAGATGGACGCTACTGCGGCGAAAATTCGCGCGCACTTGAAGTAGACCGCTCGGTCTAGCGCAGCGTTCGCGCGAGCAGCGCGGTCAGCTTCTCGAACGCGCGCTCGGCCTGCGCCTTGTTGTAAACGGGCGCGTCCGGCGTCGTCCATCCGTGATACGCACCGTCGTAGGTCTCGCTTTCGTATCGTCCGCCCCACGTGGCGAGCGCAATTTCCAACTTCTTGATCGCGTCCGCCGGCATGCTCTGGTCCTGGATCGCGTGGCCGAAGTAAAGCTCGGCCTTGATTCGCGGCAGCACGCGATGCGGACTCGCGGGGGTATCGTTGTACAGGCCACCGCCGTGAAATGAAGCTGCGGCTGCAACCTTGTCGGGGCGAACGGCGGCCGCGCGCATCGCCATCGCGCCGGTAAAGCAGTGGCCGACGACTCCTACCTTGCCGCCGCTGACAGAATCGCACGCCAGGAGGAAATCGACATATGCTGCCGCGTCGCGCTCGGCAGCTTCTGGAGTCATCGGGCCGGCCAACTCGGCGAAACGTTTCATGGTCCGCTCCTCACCCATCTTCGGCACGAAGTCGAACATCGGCGGCTTGCCCGTGCGATAGAAGACATTCGGCAGCAGGACGCTGTAGCCCTTGCTCGCGAGCCGCTCGGCCATTTCGCGATGCGACGGTCGGATGCCGCCGATATCGGTGAGGTGAATTACGCCGGGCGCCTTCGCGGCGCCGTCAGACCGAAACAGGATCGCGTCCGAAGTTCCGTCGGCGGTGCGAATCTCGACTGCTTGCTCGCTCATGTTAAACCTCGCTTCGAGCTTAAAAATTTTTCGATTCGAATGTCGATGCTTAAACGTTCTCTCTACCACAGGCGCAGCCGTGCGCTCCATATTGATTTTGGCTTGGCTCGGACCGAGCATGCGGTTCACGAGCTTGCTCAAGTCGGCGCAAATGAACCAGCTTGCACGGAGGGCGCACAAATCATGGCCATCGACTATAGCGACTATGAATTTCTGAAGGTCGAAGTTGCAGATCGCGTCGCGACTATCACGATCAACCGGCCCGACTCGCTCAACGCCGTCAACAACGTCGTACATCACGAACTCGAGCAGGTATGGATCGATGTGCGAGCCGATCAGGACGTAAACGCAGTCATCCTGACCGGGGCGGGACGAGCGTTCTGCGCGGGTGGCGACGTGAAAGGGATGGCGGCGGGGACAATAGGCGGCGGCGCGCCGAAAAAAGGCAAGGGCCGCGGCCGCGGACCAATTGCGGCGTCGAATGGCAGAAGACTGGTGGAGAACATGCTCGACGTCGAGCAGCCGATCATCGGCGCGTTCAATGGCGACGCGGTCGGCCTCGGCGCAACGCTCGCGCTCCTTTGCGATATCACGGTGGTATCGGAGAAGGCGCGCTTCGCCGACACTCACGTCAAGGTCGGCATCGTCGCGGGCGACGGCGGTGCCGTTATCTGGCCGCTGCTAATCGGGCCGCATCGCGCCAAAGAATTCCTGATGCGCGGCAATTTCATCAGCGGCGCCGAAGCGGGGAAAATCGGGATGGTTAACTACGCGGTCGCGCCGGAGCAGGTGATGAGCAGGGCGCGCGAGCTGGCGCAGGAGCTGGCTGACGGCCCGACTTGGGCGATCCGCTGGAGTAAACTCTCAGTCAACAAGTGGCTCAAGCAACAGGCCAACCTGATTATGGACGCGTCGCTTGCCTACGAGATGATGACCTTCAACACCAAGGACCACCAGGAAGCGGTGAAGGCTTTCGTCGAGAAGCGCAAACCGAACTTCGTCGGCGCCGCCCGCGAGTGATCGAGTAGCGAGCCAACCTGGTTAGTTGTCACCGGGCTGTTAGATTCCGAAGCCGGACGTGTTGCCCAACAGCGAGGCGCCGGCGCTGGACAGCCAGGTCTCGGCGACCGCCGCGTGCTGCGTGAGCGTGTGGATGTCACGCAGGCATCGTTGCAGCGGCGAAGATTCGTACGGCGATGTACCGCCGCCGGCTGTATAGCACGCATCAACGACGCTCGCCGCAGTATGCGCGGACCACGTGATGCTGCCCATGATACGCGCGCGTTCCGAGGGTGGCACGGCGCGTTGGGCGCATGCCGATGCCCACACCGATCCGGCTTCACTGCGCAACAAGGAGCGCATCGCGCGGACGCTCGTTTCGGCGTGTCCCATCCGATACTGGAACAACTGACTATTGGCGATCGTCGATTGCGTATAGAGCCGCTGCTTGTTCGTCGCCGCGAGCTTGAGCATCTCGTCAACCGCGCGCGCGGCGATTCCAAGTCCTACCGCACCTATATGCAGGGCGGCGTATAGCAACGGTTCAGCGAAGCACGGACCCGCAATAGTCGATTTGCCGCCGAAGATGTCGAACGTGTCTTCCGCTGCAATCGCGAGATTTTCAACTGCGATGTCGTGGCTGCCGGTGCCGCGCAAGCCGCTCACCGACCAGGTATCAATGACGCGGCCGCGGTTCGGCGCAAACATCATCGCGCGCGTTTCGGGTACTCCGGGCGCCGAACCCATCTTCGGCTTGCCATCCTCGACGACGACGCAATTACCGAACAGCCACTCCGCGTGTTGGCATCCACTGGCGAAAGCCCATTGCCCGTTGACGATGTATCTGTTGCCATCGCGCACCGCTTGTCCGCGAGGCGCGAAGCCTCCCGCGATTATTACGTCCGGTCCAGAGACATAGAGCTCTTTGAAGCGCTTCGGCGACATCAGCGCGAGCAACATCGGCGTCTCGCATCCAATCATCACGACCCAGCCGGTAGAGCCGTCGGCGTTCGCGAGCGCCTCGATGATTTCCATGCTGGTCAGGAAATCGATTTCGAGCCCGCCGTGGCTCGCCGGCGTGAACATCCGGAAGCATCCTGCCGATTTAAGTCGTTTCAGCAGATCGAGCGGCAGGCGCCGGCCCGACTCGATCTCAGCGCTGCGCGCGCTGATCTGAGGAGTCATTTCGAGGACGGAATCGAGCAAGCGCGCGGCATCAGTTCCCATCAGAAGCCTATTTCGTAATTGGAATGTCGAACTGGGCGCGCTCGCGATGCTTTTGTTCGGGCCAGCGCGCGGTCACGGTCTTGAGGCGCGTGTAGAAGCGCACGCCTTCGGGGCCATGTATCGCCGTGTCGCCGAACAACGAGCGCTTCCATCCGCCGAAACTATGAAACGCCATCGGCACCGGAATCGGCACGTTGATTCCGACCATCCCGATTTGCACGCGATTCGTGAACTCGCGCGCGGCAGCGCCGTCACGCGTAAAAATCGATGTGCCGTTGCCGAACTCATGCTCGCTGATCAGCTTCGTGCCCGCCTCGAGGTCGGACACCCGCACGATGGAGAGCACAGGGCCGAAGATCTCTTCGCGATAAATTCGCATCGCGGGCTCGACGCGATCGAAGAGGCATCCGCCGATGAAGAAACCGTCCTCGTTTCCTTTCACCTTCAGATCGCGGCCATCGACGACGAGCTTTGCGCCTTCCTCGATTCCGACATCGATGTAGCCGCGGACGCGTTCCAGATGTTGCCGCGTGACGAGTGGGCCCATCTCCACCCCGGGCGCCGTGCCTGCGCCGATCGCGAGCTTTCGAATCCGCGATGAGAGCCGTTCGATTAGCGCATCAGCCACAGGCTCGACGGCGACCGCAACTGAGATCGCCATGCAGCGCTCGCCCGCCGATCCATACGCTGCGCCGACGAGAGCATCGGCCGCCTGGTCGAGGTCGGCGTCGGGCATCACCAGCAGATGATTCTTGGCGCCACCGAGAGCCTGCACGCGCTTGCCGTTGGCGGCGGCTGTCGCGTAGATGCGCTCGGCGATCGGAGTCGAACCGACGAAGCTCACCGCTGCGACATGCGGATGAGCGAGAATCGCCTCGACCGCGCGCTGATCGCCGTGCACGACGTTGAAGACACCGTCGGGCAGACCCGCCTGCTTGAACAACTCTGCGATACGCACGCTCGCCGACGGATCGCGCTCGGAAGGTTTCAGCACGAACGTGTTGCCGCACGCGATCGCGACTGGGAACATCCACATCGGCACCATCGCGGGAAAATTGAACGGCGTGATTCCGGCGCATACTCCCAGCGGCTGACGTATCGACCACGAGTCGATACCGCGGCCGACGTCGGCGCTGAATTCGCCTTTCAGAAGCTGCGGGATGCCGCAGGCAAACTCGACGACTTCGAGGCCGCGCGTCACCTCGCCGCGCGCATCGGAGAGGACCTTGCCATGCTCGGAGGTAATGATCTGCGCGAGGTTCTCGGCGTGGCGTTCGATGATGCCGCGGAACTCGAGCATGATCCGCGCGCGTGCAGGAGGTGGCGTCGCGGCCCAGGCGGGAGATGCGGCCGCGGCGGCGCGAACGGCAGCGTCCACCTCGGCCGCGCCGCCCATGCAAACTTTGCGCGCGATGCGGCCGGTCGCGGGATTGAAGACATCGCCCACGATTTCGCCTTCGCGCGAGGGGACTTTCGCACCGGCGATGAAATGGTTGATGAGGTCCATGTTCTGGTTGTCGCGCGATGTCGCGTGACGCGCAAGCGCGGCACTTGTTGGATTAGAACTCCAGCGATTCGCCTTCGCGCGTGGCGACGATCTCGGGTGCCACTGCCCAGAGCAGCGGCATGATCAGCGCCGTCGCCAGCGTCGTCACGATAATCGCGACCGCGAATCCGCCGCGCGCATACACCCAGCTGCCGAACACGTTGCCGGAATTGCCCGCCACCGCGTAGGCCGCAGTTGAAAGCATCACGCCCGTGCCCTCGAGTCCTACGGGGCAGGAGCGCACGATCAGATCCATGTAGGCTGCCGTCGGGAATCCGCCCAGGATTCCGCCCATGGCGCCGACGATCATCGCGGACCATGTGCCCTGCGCGAAAAACATGATCGGCCCCTGCGCGATCGCGACGATCGTTCCCCAGAAGAGCAGGCTCCTGAGCGGCGCGCGGCGGCATGCGAGGCCGTAGATGAGCATGGTCGGCAGGTTGCCAACGTTGAAGAGTCCGTTGAAGACGCCGTAGGCGGTGCTCGAAATCTTCACCGTGTTCGACAGGTGATAGAACATCGGCGTTTGCCAGCCCGGCGAGAAGTTCCAAAGAAACCAGATGAACGCGGCGGTCCAGATTGGGCGATGGCGGGCAAGACGCGCGATCGCGGCGAGACTCCGCTCCGGTGCGGCCCCGGGGCCAGCGGCGAGCGCGGTTTCAGGATCGGCCGACGTGAACATCTGACCCACTACCATCAGGATGACGGCGGCCGCGATCAAAAACGTGCCGCGTGCCGACACGTGCGTTACCATCCAGCCGCCCGCGAGCGCGGCCAGAAACTGTGGCACGAAGTAGCCAGTCAACTGGATGATGCTGAGTCGGCCGCTCATCAGCCGGGCCTGCGCGACCGTCGTCAGCATCGCCTGCGCGGCCGCGATGACGAGCATGAACGCGATCGTCGCGAGCAGGACGAATGCGATCAGCGGTGCGAGGCGCGCGCCGTACGCCGCGAGCATCAGGTAGCATCCGCCGACGATCGCGGAGCCGATCGCGAGGCATCCGCGATCGCCGCCAAGTTGCGCGCGGAATCGATCGCGAAAGAAACCGAACAGGAAGGCGATATAGACGGGAGCGCTCGCGACCGCGGTGAACGTAGCGAGGCCGACCGGTCCGAGATGAAGATGGTCCTTGAGGAAGTAGGCAATCGGAATCGCGGGCAGACCGGCCGGCGAGCCGAGACCAAGCAACAGGTTCAGGATCGCGAAATAAAGAAGGATCGAATTGGTCGAGAGCGAATCGCGATGACCATGCCGCAGCTCATCGGCGGCGCTGGCTTCCTGCGGCGAGAGCATCGCGAACATTGTCGCGATTCACACGCGCGAGGTCCATGCGGTTGCGAAAAAAAAGCGGCGAGCCGATTCGGGCGCGCCGCGTTGAGGCCGCAATAATCGTGACTTACTTGCCGACGACGAACACGCAGCTCGTCGTGCCGCTGCCGCCGATATTGAGCATCGCCATCTTCTTCGCGTCCT
Source organism: Candidatus Binataceae bacterium (assembly GCA_030037595.1). Classification (GTDB taxonomy): domain Bacteria; phylum Desulfobacterota; class Binatia; order Binatales; family Binataceae; genus JASHPB01. The sequence continues at coordinate 12,615 of JASHQJ010000111.1, read as the reverse complement.
CGATCTGGTAGTCGCCGGCAGTGCCGGTGATCTGGCGATGCAGATCGAGCATCTGGCGGACGCCCGTGGCGCCGACTGGATGGCCCGCGCCGATCAGCCCGCCGCTCGGATTGATCGGGCACTTGCCGCCCATCTCAATCACGCCGCCTTCGACCGCCTTCCACGATTCACCCGGCTTAGTAAGGCCGAAGTGATCGATCGCCATGTACTCGGAGGTCGTGAAGCAGTCGTGCGTCTCGATGCCGGAAAGGTCTTCAACGCCCGCGATGCCCGCGCGCTTGAACGCGTCGAGAATCGCCTCGCGCGTATGAGGCAGCACGTATTCGTCCTCGCGGCTTTCCGCCACCTTCGCATCGAACTCGAGCGGCGCGGTGTGATGACCCCATCCGAGGATGCGCGGGATATCGGAGAGGCTCCTGCCGTTGCGCTTCGCCCACTCGGTCGCGAATTTCTCGGAGGCGAGGAACACGGCGACAGAGCCGTCGGTCACCTGCGAGCAGTCGCTCACCTTGATGCGCCCGCCGATGACGTTGTTGAACTTGCTTTCCTTCTGCGCGTGGCTCTCGCTCATGAACCAGTTGCGAGTCTGCGCGTTGGGATTGTGCTTGGCGTTGGAATAGTTAACGGCCGAGATGTGCGCGAGATGCTCGTCCTTCAGGCCGTAGCGCTTGTCGTACTCATCGCCGAGTCGGCCGAAGAGCTTGGGGAACGGAAATTCGATTCCCTTGGCCTCGCGCTCGTACCACGCGGCCGTGCCGAGGTAGTCGCCGCCGGTGGTCGAATCGACGGTCTTCATCTGCTCGACGCCACAGACGCATGCGAGATCGTAGCGCCCGGCCTCGATTTCGGCAGACGCCGCGAGCAGTGCGATCGAACCGGATGCGCACGCGGCTTCGTGCCGTGACGTCGGCATCCCGGAGAAAGCCGGATCGATCTCGACAAAGAACGCGCCGACGTGACCCTGCTTCGCGTAGAGCTCGGCGGCGAAGTTGCCGACGTGAGCAGTCTGGACCTCGTGCGGTTCGATCTTGGTCGCGGCGAGAGCGCCGAGGGTCGCTTCGCGCATCATCGCGACAAAGTGTTTTCCTTCCTTCGACCAGTTGCGCGCAAAATCAGTCTGCGCTCCGCCGAGGATATATACTGGTTTAGCCATCGCGGCTCCTTAAGGGACGGTCGCACTAGCCGACCAGCGTCCGCCCATATTCGAGTAATCCACCTGAAAACATTTTACCACCGTTGGATGCAGCTTGCTCGATCGATTTGGGGACAGAGAGTTTCAGCTCCTTGAGTAGTTCGACGGTCTTCTTTGCGCCGATCAGATCGACCAGCACGCACGGTGGCGCCCAGTTGAAGCCATAGCTCATGATCGTATCGACGTCGGCGGGCGCCTCCGCGACTTCGCCGACGCGATTCAGCCCGTAGCTGACGTAGCCGAGGACGACCTTGCGGCAGAGATCGGCGTCCACGCCCTTGGCCGCGGCGAGGACCTTCATCGCCTCGGTGTACTTGCCGACGCGGTTGAGCGACTTCATCTTCTCGACGAATTCGATCGGCGCGGGCTTTTTCAGCGGCTCGTGTTTACCGGTCTTTGGATCGAGCGCGAAGACTTCCTTGCCGTACTTCTTATAAAAGCCGCCGCGCTCCGGAGTCTTATCCCCGAGGCATCCCGCGGCGAGGCCCTTCTCCATGTAGGCAGGCATCTTGAAGCACTCGCGCGCCTCGTCTTCGCAGTTGGCATAGACGTTGTCGACGATCGCCTTGTGCACGTCCCATCCGACGAGGTCGATCGTCGCAAGCGGCGCCATCGCGCGCCCGGTGTGCGGACCGATCAGGTAATCCATGAGCGCGACGCCGTGCTCGGCTGCCAGCTGCGCGGTCTCATTGAGGACCTTGAATCCGATGCGATTGCCGACGAAGGCGGGGCGATCCTTGGTGACGATTACTTTGCGGCCGAGCCGCTTGGTGAGCATCGCGGTGACGCTCTTCAGCACTGCGCGATCGGTCTCATCGTGCGGAATTACTTCGGTGCCGACGATCACATGGGGCGGGTTGAACAGGTGGACGCCGAGGAAGTGGCGGCGGAACGATTCGCTGCGGCCGCGCGCCATCTCGGCGATCGAGAGTCCCGACGAGCCGGTGGCGACGACGGAATCGGGCCGCCGATACTTGTCCAGCAGTTCGAAGAATCGTTTCTTGAGTGCGAGGTCCTCGGCGAGTGACTCGAAGATGAAGGAGGCCTCGGCGACGCTCTTCTCGAGTTGCTGGTCGTAAGTGCCGAGTTCGATCCGCTCGGCGATTGCTTCAGCTCGCGCGTCGGCCTGTGTGTCGGTCAAGCCCTCCTTTGCCTTCGACATGTCGCGCGCGAGCATCGTGACGTGAAAGCCCGCGCCCGCGAAGACGCACGCCGCGCCGGCGCCCATCGTGCCGTTGGCGCCCAGAATTACGACCTTGCTGTTGTCGGCCAAGCGAATCTTCCCCGCTGCGAGATTTGGTCCGGCTCGCCGGCGCCGCGATCACTCCACTGCTCGCGCGCGATGCGGGCGGCGGCGGTAGCGGCAATCTTCGATGTTCATGCAGGCGGCTTGCGAGCGTCGAGACCGCACGAAATGTTAGCCTAGCGCCGCGATCCGCGCCACAGGCAGACGGATAAATCGAACGACTGTTAGGCCGCGTGGAGGCACTTTGTAGCGCGCGATTCCCATATGGGTCCCGGCCAAACTGCGCTAGGCTCGGAGCCGGAGAGAGAACATGGAGCCAGCCTACATCACGCCTGAGCATCGAACGTTCCGCGAATCACTGCGCGCGCATATTCAGCGCCATATCGCCCCCAACGCGCTCAAGTGGGAGGAAGCGCGCAAAGTGCCGCGCGAGGCGTGGCTCGAGATGGGCCGAGCGGGGTTCCTCAGCCCGTGGGTCGATCCCGGGTACGGCGGCAGCGGCGCGGATTTCGGCTACAGCGCGATCCTGCGCGAGGAGATGGTGCGGTCGGGCTCGACGGGGCTATCCGAGGGCGCGGCGGTTCATACCGATATCGCGGTGCCGTATCTCGACCGCTTCGGTAACGACGAGCAGAAGCGGCGATGGCTCCCCGGATGCGTCACTGGCGAGATCATCACGGCGCTCGGCATGACCGAACCCGACGCAGGCTCCGACGTGGCGGCGATTCGCACCACGGCGATCCGCGACGGCGATCACTATGTCGTCAACGGGCAGAAGATCTTCATCACCAACGGCATGAACTGCGATCTCATCGTGATGGCGGTGCGGACGACGCCGCAGTCGCAGGCGAGCGCGCGTCACGGCGGCGTGAGCCTGATCGTGATCGAGGCAGGCACGCCGGGATTCATCAAGCATCGCCAACTCGACAAGATGGGACTCCACGGCCAGGACACCGCCGAGCTTTTCTTCGAGGACTGCCGCGTGCCCGTCGCGAACCTGCTCGGGCAAGAGGGCGCGGGCTTCAAGTACCTGATGCAGAATCTGCAGCGCGAGCGGCTCATCGTCGCGATCGGATGTCAGGCCTACGCGGAGTGGATGCTCGAGAAGACGATCACGTACACGCAGACGCGCAAGGCGTTCGGCAAGCCGATCGCGGCGTTCCAGCACAATTCGTTCAAGCTCGCCGAGATGGCGACCGAGGTGAAAATCGGGCGCGCATTTATCGATCGCCTGGTCGAGACTTTCATCGCCGGCAAGGAAGACATCACGACCGAAGTCTCGATGGCGAAGTGGTGGCTGAGCGAAAAGGCGAACCAAGTTGCGTACGAGTGCGTGCAGCTCCACGGCGGCTACGGCTTCATGCGCGAGTTCGAGATTTGCCGCGATTACATGGACGTTCGCGCGATGCCGATCTACGCCGGCACCAACGAGGTGATGAAGCAAATCATCGCGAAACGAATGGGCTTCGGCGAGTGACCGCGGTGTGTGGCGACGATATCGGTTAGAGTGACGGTCGGCGAAGGCGGTTTCTATACTCTCCCAGCAGTTTCCTGGCCGCGCAGGCGCCAGCGTGCCTGTCGCTCTCAGAGAGATTGCCAACCTTCTTCATTATTGACCGATTGTCGAGTGTGAATAGCTTCATCCGAACCCTCGATGGCGCGCGAAGCCCGGCTCTCGCCGCATCTATCACGATGTCCATCGGCCACGGCGAGTTCGCGGCGCTCGTGATCAATCGCCAAGACCGTGTGGCCACTTCGCAGCTGAACGTTTCGGAGGACAGGGCGAGGGCGGGCCGCCGCTTGCTTGCTCGATCATCGGTGAAGGGGAATGGCACCACGACGACGTCATACGGCCTACAAGTCACGGTAAGCCTTTTCGTCGTTCTTCGAATTCCACTCCCTACGCGTTTTTTCCAAGGATGACAGGAACTCGAGATCGAGTGGTTCTGCCTTGTGGATATTGATTGAGCCTTTCTCAGACTCTTCGAACATCACGGTGTCTCCCGGAAAGAGATTCAACCTTTTGCGGATAGACAATGGCAGTGTCGCCTGCCCTTTGCTGGTAGGCCTGCTACTAGGGATGCGCGAGCCGCTTGACGTCGAGCCATGATGGATCAGCCTGGTAATGCGGTATTACTTTCAGCCAATCTTAGCTCGTCAACCTCAAAAAAACGTCAAGGAAAATCGTTCAGTAACCGGCCGGCAGCCAGGGAAATCCTGTATCGATTTGGCTTATGCGCCCAGCTCGGTCTTCAAGAATTCCTTCACGCCGGCGCCGCCGCTGAGATTAAGCCATAGCACGCCGTCGATTGGCACGATGGCGAAGTTCAGGAATGGGCAGCATCTACCTTCGAGCGCCGTCCACGCCTCGATGTCGGACTCGCTCACTTTTTGCCGATCGAGCTTGAGCGCGTAGCCGTTTGAGAGTTCGCGCCGGCCAACGATCGCCGCGTGAACCTTCTTTGCGAGCGCACTCCTGCGTTCGCGTTCATGGGCGTCGAGTGCGGTCAGGTCGCACGCTATTGGCTTATCCGTCGACGTTGTTCTGCTACGGCTCGTGCCACATGCGGCTGTCCGCGTGGATCAATTCCTCTGCCGCCACTGGTCCCCAGCTTCCCGCCGGATACTCGCGCATCGGCACGCGCCGCTTGTCCTTCCACAGGTCGAGCACGCCTTGCACGAACTCCCACGACTTCTCGACGAAGTTGCCGCTTGGAAACAAGGTGTGGTCGCCCTCCATCACGTCGAGCAGCAGTCGTTCGTATGCATCGGGCGAGACGCCGCCGCCGAAAGCGCTTTCGTAGCTCAAGTTCATGCGCACCGGCCGCAGCGTGAGATCGAGGCCCGGCTGCTTCGCCATTACGTCGAACGAGAAACCTTCGTCGGGCTGGATACGCAGTGTCAGCAGATTCGCCGGCAGCGATTTGTCCTGGTTGAATAGGATCTGCGGCACATCCTTGAACTGAACGAAGACAGAACTGGCGCGGCGTGGCATGCGTTTGCCGGTGCGGATGTAGAACGGCACGCCGGACCATCGCCAGTTGTCGATATAGGTCTTGAGCGCGACGAAGGTCTCGGTGATCGAAGTGTCCGGTATGCCCTGCTCGTTCATGTAGCCGACCACCGGCTGGCCGTCGAGGATCCCGGCCGTGTAGCGCGCGCGTACGACGCTCGGATGCGCGAGATCGCTCTGGACCGGCTTCAGTGCGCGCAGCACGTTGAGCTTGGCTTCAAGGATCGCGCTCGCGTTGAGCGACACGGGAGGCTCCATCGCAAGCAGCGCGAGCGTCTGCAGGATGTGATTCTGCACCATGTCGCGCAGCGCTCCGGCGCCTTCGTAGTACATCGCGCGCGTGCCGAGCCCTTCCGCCTCGGCCACGGTGATCTGGACGTGATCGACGTTGCGCGAGCCCCACAGGCGCTCGAAGATGTTGTTGGAGAAGCGGAGCACCAGCAGGTTCTGCAGGGTCTCCTTGCCGAGGTAGTGATCGATGCGGAAGATTTGCGACTCGTCGAGATACTTGAGTAGCGTGCGGTTGATTTCGAGCGCGCTCTCGAGATCGTGGCCGATCGGCTTCTCGACCACGACGCGGCTAAAGTGCGGCGCGTTCGGCGGCGCGATCAGACCCCCCTCTGCCAGGCGCTTCACGCAGTTGATAATCGCTTCCGGCGGAATCGAGAGATAATAGATGCGATTGGCGGGGACCTTGCGCGCTTTCTCGAGCTCTTCGAGTTTCGTTTTCAGCTTCGCAAAGCCGTCCGGATGATCGAGGCCGGGCAGGTACTCGAGCCCCTGGGCGAAGCTCTGCCAGCATCCTTCGTCGACCTTGAGGCGCGAGAACTTCGTCGTCCAATCCTTGGCGCTCGAACGGAAATCATCCAACAACATCTCGCGCCGCGCGAAGCCGAGCACCGCGCTTTTGGGCGGCACCAATCCTTGGCCGCAGGCGACGAGATTGTAGAGCGCCGGTATCAGCTTGCGTTTGGCGAGGTCGCCCGACGCGCCGAAGATTACAACCGTCGATGGCGGCGCGGCATGGATACGTTGAATCGTGAGCAGCTCGTCCGCGCTAGCGTCCACTCGCGATCGGAGGTTGGCAGTCGCATCGGTGTCCGTCATAAGAACAGTGTCGCACGTTCGCCGAGTTCAGCAAAAAGCGGATTTTAGTGTGCTGATTTGCGCGCGCAGGCGGTTTCGCGCGTTGAATCAACCCGCTAGAGTATTCGTCTCTCGACCGATGACGCCTGACGCATCGTCCGAAGCGACGCTTTACGAATGGGTACCAGTGCTGATCTGGGGCGCGGTGATATTCACTCTATCGACTTCGGCATTTTCGGCGATGAACACCGCCAGGATAATCGACCCGATGCTGCGGTTTTTGATCCCCGGGATTTCCGGACCGGCGGTGGGCGTTGTTCATGCGCTAATCCGCAAGACCGCGCACTTTACCGAATACTGCATCCTGTTCTGGCTCTTGATTCGCGGGCCAATGGCGGGGCGGCCGTACCTCGCGCTCCTGCTGTGCGTCATATATGCGATGCTCGACGAAGGACACCAGGTTTTCGTGCCCGGCCGGACGGCCTCGCTCTATGACGTCGCGCTCGATTCGACGGGCGCGCTCTTCAGCCGCTTCCTGGATGCCGCCGTTCAGGAGCTCTCCTGACCTTTCACACCTGAAAGCTCGGGATGCGATACGATCCATGTCGGCGCTTATACACCGGGCGATTCGGCGCTGAGGCTTCCACTCTCTGAAGTCTTGCGGCCGAAGGTCGAGTACAGACCGGACACGTTGTGATTGTTGATGAGCGTACCCTGAACCATGAAACCGCCTTTCTGACCGGGTAGCTTCAGCGTGAAGAGTTGGTTATCCGATTTGATCTTGCCCGTGAAGGTTCCCTTGTTACGGGCGGGAATCCGGAGTTGTCGGTTGACCAGGTTCCACTCGAGCTTCTTTTGTCCTGAACTAAGGAGATGAAGAAGCCGCCGCTCTTGCCGAGGCTCACGTCTGTCATCGGGCCGCACCACTCCCCGGCGGCAAGAACGGGCGGTCGCGTCTTGGCGTCGGCCTCATCTGTTCCGACGTCGACTCCACCCATGCCCATTGCGCCCATGTCCTGCGCGCCAACGCTGCGGCTGCCCACGCCCACGACGAGTATTGCGATCAGCAATCCCAGCAGGGGCGATATATGATTTACGAGGCTGGCCCATTGCTCCTTGCCAGATTTCCGGCGGCGACGGCTCTTGAAGCCAAATCGAACGGGCCCGTGACTATACGCTCTATCTGAGCTTAGGGCACGCGCCGGCCCGCGCACGGCGGCATGTTCAATGTCAAAAATCTTGGGAGCTTGGGAGTTTCCGGTCAAAAATTGACCGCAAGACGGAGTGCTCAGCCAGTAAGTAGCCGGTCGCGTGAGTGCTCGAGAATCTCCATGGTCTGACGATAGCCGCCCTCGACCGCCGTCTCCCACGACTTCCAGTCGAGCATGCCCATTTTGCCGAGCCTCGGCTCGATCAGGATATCGACCTGCTGGCGCTGGAGTTTCACCTGAGCCTCGCTGTTGACGAGCCCCGCGCTCATCAGAAGACCGATGATGTTCGGTGTGCCGCGCCGCTTGGCGCTCAGAAGTTGCCACACCGAGCGGTTCTCGAGGTCGTCGCTCTCCGCGGTAAGCACGTGCTCACGCGCCACGTCAACGCCGACCACGCGCCCGCGCCGCATCGCGCTCATTACATCCACCGGCAGATTGTTCATCACGCCGCCGTCGATCAGGATTTGACTGTTTTCGATCACCGGCGGCAGCACGCCGGGGATCGCGATACTCGCGCGGAGCGCGAGCCACAGCGGACCCGTGCGATGAACCTTGGCGTTGCCCGCGGTCAGGTTCGACGAGGTACAGAAGAACGGGCGCCAGCATTCCTCGATCAGCGCCTCGCCGAAATGCTCGCGCAGCAGGCGCGAGACCTTGCGCCCGCGGACGATCGCCACCAGCGGAAGCGTATAGTCGCTCAGCGGGTTGGTGATGACGAAGGCGCGCTTCAGATGATCCATCGTCTCCGCTTCGTCCCATTCGAGTGCCGCCGCCGCCGCGATCATCGAGCCCATACTGGTGCCGCCGACCAGGTCGAATGGGATACCTGCCGCCTTGAACGCCCGCATCACGCCGATATGAGCGAAGCCGCGTGCGCCGCCACCCGAGAAAACGAGCCCGATCGCCCGTCCAGAAATCAGCCGCGCGAGCCGCTCGACGTCGGATTGCCGGCTCGATCGAACATGATAGTGGAAACCTGCCCTGTAGCGCGCAAGCGCATCGGTGACATTCGCCGCGCTTGCTACCGCATCGTCGTGAATGAACACGATTTCGATAAGCTCGCCGCGCGCCGCCGTGGGCATAACTGCGAGCGCGGGCGCTTCGCTCTGCGGGCGCGTCGCGGCGCCGAGCAACATCAGGATCCGGTCGGCCTGGCGAACGCAGAGGCGAGTCCACTCGGTCGGATCGTACTCGGCCTGGTAGAGGATGATGCGATGGTCCTCTTCGATCGCGGTGAACCATTCAGTCGGGCGCTCGGCCTCGCGCCGATCGACGACCATCGTCTTTACGCCCAGGCTCTCGAGCGCGTTGCCAAGCAATCGGGCGAAGCCGGCTGAATTGATTCCGCGCTCGAGCGGCACTAGTGCGATCGAGAGACAGTCGGGCGCGGCGGCGTTGCGATGCGACGTGCGTTCGAGGCGCTGCACCAAAAGGCGCGTGATGAAGCGCATCAGCCCCGGATGCTGGTCGGCGAGTTTCTCAAATGACTCCCGCTTGAGGCGCACCAGCTCCGAATCGCGCAGCGCGACCACGGTGGCGCTGCGCGGCGCGCCTGAGAGCAGCGCCATCTCGCCGACAGTTTCGCCCGGTGAGATGTGACTGATAATTGCTTCGCGGCCATCGGCGTCGGCCGTCACCACGCCGAGCCGCCCCGCGACCACAATGAAAAGCGAATCGTCGCGCTCGCCCTCGCGGAACAGCACCCAACCTCCGGGCAGGCCCTGCCATTCGAGCTCCGCCGTGAGCGCATCAAGATCGCGCGGGCGCATGTCCCTCAGGAGTTCGAGCGCCGCCAGTTTGTTGCGTAATTCGTCGCGACCGGAATCGGCTGCGCCGGTCAGCGTCGCACTCGCATCGTTCATCGAACCACCGTCAAATCTGCCCGCGCGAATTTCGGCCCCCGCGCAGGTACTTATGAACCTTATAAATCTTAACCGAGAACCATGCCCCGGCCAGGGTCATTTTTCTTCATCAGAAACACCAGCGGCACCATCGCCGCGCTGAGCACCGCCATCAAGTAGAAGGCATCGATATAAGCGAGCGTCGATGATTGCGCCTGCAACCCCTGGTAGAGACGCGCGTAACTTTGGACGAGAGCGCTCTGCGGGTTAAGGCCGCCGTGATGAAGCAGCGCCGTCATCGTCGTAGAAAGGTCGCGCAACTGGCCGTCATAGTTGGTCGCGTGCATTACCAGGTTATGCTGATGAAACTGTGAGCGCTCAGTGATGAGCGCCCAGCTGAGCGCAATTCCCACGCTGCCGCCGACGTTGCGCGCCAGGTTTACCATTGCCGACACGTCGTCGTTATGCTCCGGCGCAATGCCGGTGTACGCCATCGTGTTGATCGGCACGAAAAGAAAGGCGACACCGACCGCCATATAAACGCGCAACATCATCGCGTGATAGTAGTCGATCTGCGGATCGATAATCGTCATATGGTAGAGCGCGAAGGCGCACGCGCTGAATCCGATCGCGATTAGCCAGCGTGAATCGAAGCGCGCCACCAGTGCGCCCGCCACCGGCATCAGGATCATCAGCATGAAGCCTCCCGGCGACAGCACCATCCCGGCCCGCTCCGCGCTCCAGCCGAGCAGCACCTGCACGTACTGCGGCAGAATTACGATGCTGGCGTAAAGCACGAAGCCAAGCACGAACATCAGGAGCGTTGCGATCGCGAAGGTACGGTTCTTGAAAAGTCTCAAGTTCACGATCGGGCGCCTGATGTTCCACTCGCGGAAAATCAGCGCCGCGAGCGAGAACGTCCACACGAGCGCCAGAGTCACGATCATGCGCGAGCTGAACCAGTTCGCCTCTTCGCCGCGATCTAGCATCACCTGCAGCGGACCGAGGAACGTCGCCACCAGCAGAAGGCCGGTGAGATCGATTCGATTCCCGCGCCGCCATGCGGCCTTGCGCGCGCGCTTCAGATAGGGAGGATCTTCGATCATCCGGTAAGTGAGCGCCAGCGAGAGAATTCCCGCTGGCACGTTGATGAAGAAGAGCCAGCGCCAGTTATAGTGATCGGTAATCCATCCGCCGAGCGCCGGGCCGATCGCGGGCGCCAGGATCACCGCCATCCCGTAAATGGCGAATGCCATGCCACGCTCGCTCGGCTCGAAAGTGTCCGCCAGGATTCCCTGCTCGCTCGGCCCTAGTCCGCCTCCGCCCGCGCCCTGTAAAGCGCGAAAGACCAGGAGCGCGGCCAGCGACGATGCCATCCCGCACGCCATCGAGCTCAGGGTGAACAACGCGACGCAGGTCATGTAGAAGCGCTTGCGCCCGAACATCGTCGAGAGCCACGCACTGATAGGAAGGATGATCGCGTTCGCGACCAGGTATGAGGTCAGTATCCAGGTGCTTTCATCCAAGGTCGAACCCAGCCCGCCCGCGATATGCGGCAGGGCAACGTTCGCGATACTGGTGTCGAGCACCTCCATGAAGGTCGCGATCGTGATACAAACCGCGACCAGCCATCGATTGTGGCGCGGATGCCAGGCGGCGGTGGGTTTCAGCTCAACGTGGCGATGAACGGGAGGATGGCTCTTGCCAATCGCGCTCATTTCAGCCACACGGTGGCTTCGACCGACATGCCAGGCCGCAGGCGATCCTCCACGTCCTGTTGGCGGTCGAGCCGAATGCGCACCGGGATGCGCTGAACGATCTTGACATAGTTGCCGGTCGCGTTTTCGGGCGGCAGCAAGCTGTATTTATCGCCGCTCGCGCCGGCCAGGCTTTCGACATAGCCGCTGAAGTCGTTGTCGAACGTATCGACGTGAATCGAAACCGGTTCGCCCCGATGAATTCGCGCGAGCTGCGTTTCCTTGAAGTTGGCCGTCACCCAGAGGTCGTTGACGCGTACGATCGCGAGCAACTCCTGCCCGGGGTCGATTCGCTGCCCGGGTTCGACCGAGCGCTTGCCGACCACACCGGCCACCGGCGCCACGATCTTCGTGTAGCTCAGATTCAACTCTGCCTGGTCGAGTGCTGCCTTCGCCGCGCTCACGCTCGCCTCGCGCGCGGCGCGCTCCTTGGCTGCCGACTCGGCGGACGCGTTCAACGCGGCGACGGTAGCGGAATCGACCTTGGCTGTGGCGAACGCCTCTTCCGTCTGTTCGGCTGAGGCGACTCCGCTCCGCGAGAGGACGCTGTAGCGCCCGGCCTCGTGCTGCGCCTGGCTGTTGGTTGCTCGAGCGGCGTTAACCCGTGCGACGGCGGTCTGATAATCCATTACCGCGGTAGCGACCTGCGCCTTGGTCTGATCATACTGCGCGCGTGCCTGCTCGAGCGCGACCTGGTAGTCGCGCGGATCGATGTCGGCCAGGAGCTGCCCCGCCCTAACGTGATCGTTGTCTTCGACGTAAACGTGCAGCACGGTGCCGCTGATGCGCGAGCTTACCGGATCGATATGTCCATCGACCTGTGCATCGTCAGTGGTTTCGTAAGAGTGGAAATAGGCCCAGGCGCGCGTGCCGAGCGGAAAGGCGAGCGCGATCAGCAAAACGACGATCAGTGCGGCGAGCGGCCGCCGGCGCGTCCATGCCGCAAGGCGATAAGGCAGCGACCCACGCGCCTCTTCGGATTCATCGTCGATCTCTTCTTCGAGATCGAGGCGATCCTCCCTGAGCTTCTCGACTTCCTCGTGAAGACGAGTAACTTCGCGCCGCAGCACGAGGTGGTCCTCGTAGAGGCGCGCGGCGATGCCGCCGATGGTCTCCGAGCCGGTGTCCGCGCCGCGCGTTGGCCGCACAGGTTCGCCGGGAATTTCGCGCTCGAGACCTTGAACCGATGGTTTCTGCGCCATCCGAGCCTGCCAAAGAGTTTCTTTTTACGCCGGAGTGTCGCTGAAAGCCAGACTAATCTACGCTCGG
>JASHQJ010000110.1 GCA_030037595.1 Candidatus Binataceae bacterium | reverse complement strand
TGCGATATAGCGCGGCGTCTTTACGTAGAAGTTTAGGCCGATCAGGTCGGCGCCGAATTCGATCGCGGCGAGCGCGTCCTCGACGCGCGTGATGCCGCAAATCTTGACGCGCGTCGTCATCTACTTCGCCTCCGAGGCGTCGAGCGAATGGACGAGCTCGCCGAGGCGCGCGCGAGGCTTACCACCGCGGAGCAGGCTCTCGCCCACGAGGAAGGCGCGCGCACCCGCGGCGTGGAGGCGACGCACGTCGGCGGGAGTGTTGATGCCGCTCTCCGCGACGACGAGCGCCTCGCCGCGATATCGGGCGAGCAGCCGCTCGCTGACGGCAACATCGGTAACGAAAGTGTGCAAATCACGGTTGTTGATTCCAATCAGCCGCGCGCCGATCCGTTCGGCGAGCTTGAACTCGTCGGCGTTGTGAACCTCCACGAGTGCCGCGAGACCTAGCTCCGCTGCGAGCGCGGCAAGTTCGCGCACTTCGCGTTCCTCGAGCATCGCGGCGATCAGCAAAATACAATCGGCGCCTGCCGTGCGCGCCTCGTAAACCTGGTACGGGTCGAACATGAAGTCTTTGCGCAGCAGCGGGGTTTCAACCGCTTTTCGCACCGCCCGCAAATCTTCAAGCGAACCTTTAAAATGTCGATCGGTGAGCACCGAAATCGCGGCCGCGCCCGACTCAACGTACTCGCACGCAACGGCGACCGGATCGAGCCTCGGTAGGATATCGCCTTTGCTCGGCGAAGCGCGTTTGATCTCGGCGATAATCGCAAGTCGTGCTTTGGCGAGCGCGCCGATGAAGTCGCGCGGTCGGGGCGTCGCGAGCGCCTCGTGCTTCACGGCCTCGAGCGGCGCGACGCGCTTTTGTTCGCCGAGCTCAGCGCGCTTGGCGGCGTAGATATCGTCAAGAATCGAGGACATCAGACTGTTTCCCGGCTTGCGCGCCGCATTTTTCCGATCACATCCAGCGCGCGGCCTGACGAGATCACCTCGTATGCGCGCGACACTCCTTCGCCGATCGATTTCACCGCGCCGAATACGTAGATCGCGGCACCCGCGTTGAGCGCGAGCATGTCCTGCGCAGCGCCCTTCCCGCCCGAGAGTGCGCTCAGCATCATTCGCATCGCGTCGTCGAGGTTGCGCGCGACGAGCGCGCGATGGTCTCCACGCGCGGCGCCGAACTGCTCCGGCGCGATTTCATACTCGCGGAGCGCACCGTCGGCTAGCTCGATAACGCGCGTCGGACCCGAGAGTGCAATCTCGTCGATACCACCGTGCCCATGCACAACCATCGCGCGCTTGGTGCCGAGCGCCTTCAACGTATGCGCCATCGGCGTCAGCAACGCGGGATCCGCGACGCCGAAGAGATGATATTTGGGATGCGCCGGGCTGCCGAGCGCGCCGATGAAGTTGAAAATCGTGCGGACGCCGAGCGCGCGGCGCAGCGGCGCGAGCCGAAGCAGTGCGGGATGATACGCGGGCGCAAAGATGAGACAGCATCCGGCGGCGTCGAGGCATTGCTTGAGGCCCGCGGGGTCGAGATCGAGCTTGACGCCGAACGCTTCGAAGAGATCTGCCGTGCCGACCGCACCGCTGATTGCGCGATTACCGTGTTTAGCGACCGGCACTCCAGCCGCGGCCGCAATCAGAGCCGCTCCGGTGGAGATATTGAACGTGAGTGCGCCGTCGCCTCCCGTGCCGCAGGTATCGAGCACCTCGCCACCGCGCAGATCTAAAGGACGCGCGCGCTTAAGAAGCGCTCGCACCGCACCCGTGATTTCGGCGGCCTCGGCGCCCTTCAGCTTGAGCGCGACGAGCAACGCGCCGACGACCGCGTCGTGCGCACCACCGTCCATGATTTCGCCGAATGCTCTTTCGGCGTCGTCATCGCTAAGCGCGCGCCCGTCGAGGACCGCGCAGAGTGCGTCGTGCGCAGCGCTCATTGACACCGCTCGAGAAAGTTTTTCAACAGATGCTTGCCTTCGAAAGTCAGGATCGATTCCGGATGGAACTGCACGCCCTCGACCGGCAGCTCGCGATGCCTAAGTCCCATGATTTCGTTCTCTGCCGTGCGTGCGCTTACCTCCAGATGGGGAGGCAGCGAGGCAGGTTCCACGATCAGCGAATGATAGCGCATCGCGTCGAACGGCGTCGGCAGGCCCGCGAAGATTGTCTTTCCATCGTGAAGCACGGGCGATGTCTTGCCATGCATCAGGCGAGCCGCGCGCACGACCTTGCCGCCAAACGCCTCGCCGATGCACTGGTGACCGAGGCACACACCGAGAATCGGCACCTCGCCTGCCATCTCGCGGAGCAGCTTGACAGAGATTCCTGCCTCCGTGGGAGTGCATGGGCCGGGCGAAATCACGATCGCATTCGGGCGCAGAGTGCGCACACCCGATACGTCGATCGCGTCGTTGCGGCGCACGGTCACGTCGGCGCCGAGCTCGCCCAGGTACTGCACGAGGTTGTAGGTAAACGAATCGTAGTTGTCGATCATCAGGATGCGTGGCGCTTTCGATACCATCGTCGTTACCTCCGCGCCTCGAGTTCGAGATCGCGCGCCGCCTGCAGCGCCCGCACCATCGCGCGCGCCTTGTTCACCGACTCTTCGTACTCCGCACCCGGATCGGAATCGGCGACGACGCCGCCGCCCGCCTGGATGTACACGCGGTTGTTCTTGATCAGCAGCGTGCGGAGCGCGATCGCCGTGTCGGTATTGCCAGTGAAGCTGAAGTATCCAATCGCGCCCGCGTAAACGCCGCGCCGCACCGTCTCCAGCTCGTCGATTATCTCCATCGCACGGATCTTCGGCGCACCTGAGACCGTGCCCTGCGGGAACGTCGCTGCAAACGCGTCGAACGCGTCGAGGCCTTCGCGCAGCCGGCCCACTACGTTCGACACTATGTGCATCACGTGCGAATAACGCTCCACCACCATCAGCTCGGTGACCTTGACCGAACCAATTTCCGAAACTCGGCCGACGTCGTTGCGGCCGAGGTCAACGAGCATCACGTGCTCGGCCCGCTCCTTCGGATCGGCGAGCAGTTCTTCTTCCATTTTCTTGTCTTCTGCCTCGGTCATGCCCCGCGGGCGCGTGCCCGCGATCGGACGCAGCGTGATGTCGCGGCCCTCGACACGCACCATCACCTCGGGCGACGCGCCGACCAGCGTCAGATCGCCGAGGCGGAGATAGAACATGTACGGCGACGGATTAATCGTGCGGAGACTCCGGTAGATGTTGAACGGATGCGCGGTGAGTGGCGCCTCGAAGCGCTGCGACGGCACCACCTGGATGATATCTCCGGCAGCCACGTACTCCTTCGCCGCCGTGACCATCGCCATGTAGCCCTCGCGCGACTGGTTCGACGTGATGGTTGCGTCGTTGGCGATCGCAGTGGTGCCCTCGAGGCGCGGAATCGAGGGAGGCGCCTTCAGCCGCTCAATAACGTTTTCGATCTTTACGCGCGCGCTCTCGTACGCGAGCCGCGTCGTCGCGAATTCCTCTACCGGCACGTTCGCGATGATCTTGAGCGTCTGCCGCACGTTGTCGAAGCAGAGGACCGCGTCGGTGAACATCAGGTAGAGGTCCGGGACGCCGAGATCGTCGTGCGCGGTCTCCGGGATTTTCTCGAAGCAACGCACGATATCGTAGGCGAGGAATCCGACCGCGCCGCCAAAGAATCGCGGCAGGGTCGGCAGCTCAGGCGCGCGGAGCCTCTTCACCTCGGCGCGCAGTTCCTCGAATGCGTTCGTGACCGAGCGAACCTCAACGCCGCGGCCCGGCCGGATGATATCCATCCGGTTTTTGCGCGCGCGGATGACCATCGAAGGTTCCGAGCCGAGAAACGTGTAGCGTCCCCACTTCTCGCCGCCGCGCACGCTCTCGAACAGGAAGGCGTAATCGTCGCGCGCGACTTTCAGGAACGCCGAGACGGGAGTCTCGAGGTCGGCGGCGATCTCGCGGCAGACCGGGATCAGATTGAATCCCTGTTTCGCCAGATCTTCGAATTCGCGTTCGCTCGGTGTCAGCATCGTCGCTTCTCCCAACTTATTCGATCCGCTCAGTTTCCCTTTCCGTCCGCATCGCAAAATAAAAAGGGCCGCGAGGTTTTCGCCCGCGGCCCTTCCAGAAATCGGTCTTGTAGTTGAATCGGTTACCAGACCGGCGCGCAGGCGGGTGCATCGGCGTCCCAACGCCACCAAGCCTTCCGCGAATGTCCGGCAATGCGATTCATCGTTGCGCGACTAGTATTCCCGTGCCCGCTCGCGATGTCAATCCCAACTTATACACAGTGCCTGTTGGCTGGATCAGCGCGATGTCGAGTAGGCGGACCGGTATTGATCGCGAAGGCGCGCCTGAGCGGCTTGCGCTTCTTCCTGGGTATCGTAGGGCCCGACCCGGACGCGATACCAGGCCTGTCCGCCGAGGGTCGTTTCGTATTCCTCGGCGTTGTAGCCGAGCGATCTGAGCCGCGCGACCATCGCGTCAGCGCCGCTCTTGTCCATTACGGCTTCTACCTGGATATTGAACCCCTTCTCGTGGTGCGGGACGGGTGGAGGCAGTGCGGGAGCCACCTCAGGCGCTCCTGGAGCCATCGCGCTCTCTTCTTCCTCGCTTGCGATCGCCCTCGTCGCGGCCGCGCGGGGAGCTATCGAGGGCCGCGCATGCGGCAGCGCCGCCACTCTCGCGGCGCCGATAGGCGCCGCAGAGACAGGAGGTTTGCCCTTCCAGGCCGCTGGCGGAATCGTGACCGGGCCTTCGTCCGGCTCAGCCATCGCCGAGGCTGCCGATGCTGCCGGAGCAGGGCTCGCCGCGATCGCCGCCATCGGCGATGATTCCGCGCTCGACTGCGCGCCACCGCTCGGTAGTGGATAAGCTGTTGAAATTTGGTTGATGTCGGGCTGCGTCTGTTTGGCCATTTCATAACCTGCGACCAGGCCGAGCGCGAACACCACGCCCGACAGACCAACCAGACCAACCAGGACTAACAACGCTCCGCCGGCTCTGATTTCGAATCGCATCCCCGCCTCACATCCGCTCCGGTGCGCTCACACCGAGCAGTCTCAATCCGCCCGCGAAAGCGGCCCTGAGAATATCCGCCAGAAACAGACGTGCCATGCTTAAATCCCGATCGACTCCAATTATACGATTCGTGGGCTTGTTGTAGTAGCGATGGAACTCGCCCGCGAGCTCGAGCAGGTAAAACGGAATGCGATGCGGTTCGAGCTCCCGCGCCGCTGCGGTAATAATGTCAGGCAGCGCGACGGCGCGCTTGGCAAGCTCCAGTTCCTCCGCGGATAGCAGTGTCAGATCGATCGATGATGTATCGGCGGGCAGCGTGACGTTCGATTTCTCGCCTTCGCGGAACACGCTTTTAAGCCGCGCGTGGGCGTACTGTACATAGAATACCGGATTCTCCGGCGCCTGTTTGCGCGCAAGGTCGAGATCGAAGTCGAGGTGACTGTCATGCTTGCGAAACAGGAAGAAGAAGCGCACCACGTCGGCGCCGACTTCGTCGATTAGCTCATCGAGCGTGACGTAGGTCGCCTTGCGCGTGGACATTTTCACCTTTTCACCGCCGCGCGTCAGCGTCACGAACTGGTAGATAATCGCCTTGATCGGAGTCATGTCGTGGCCGAGCGCCTTCACTGCGGCCACCACCTGCTGATGCTCCGCGATATGATCGGCACCGAACACGTCGACGATCAGATCGAAACCGCGCGCGAGCTTGTCGATATGATAGGCGATATCCGGCGTGCGATAGGTCGGCTCCTTGCCCGGGCCTGATCGCACCAGCACGGCATTCTTCGTGAGCCCAAGCGGCTCCGCGCGAAGCCACGTCGCGCCGTCTTGCTCAACCAGCAGTCCGCGCGCGCCCAGCTCGCGCAGCACGGCGTCCACCTTGCCCGCCTTCATCAGGTCGAGCTCGTTGGTGAAAACGTCGAAACGAATTCCAACACGCTCGCAGGTCTTGCTGATGTCAGCGAAGATCGCTTTGACCGCCGCCGTGCGAAACACGTCGTGATCCTTGACGTCGGCCAGCTGGTCGCCGTGTTCCTTGATCAACTCGCCCGCGATATCGGCGATATACTCGCCCTGATAACCGTCCTCGGGCAGTGTGGCCTCACGCCCGAGCGCCTGCAGGTAGCGAACGCGCACCGACTCGCCGAGCAGTTTCATCTGGCGGCCACCGTCGTTGAAGTAATATTCGCGCGTGACCTCGAAGCCCGCCGCCTCGTAGAGACGCGCGATCACATCGCCTAGGACGGCGTTGCGACCGTGGCCAACCGTGAGCGGCCCAGTGGGATTCGCCGACAAAAACTCGACTTGCACCTTGTCGCCCGCGCCTTCGCGAATATTCCACTTTTGCGGCTTCCAGAAATTCGCGCCCTCGCGCGCCGCGCGGCGCATCTCGCCATGCCAGTACGCCGGCGCCAGCCTGAAGTTGATAAACCCAGGGCCCGCGACGCTAACCTCCGCGACTTCGGTCGGCAATTCGATATGGGCCTTGATCGTCTCGGCGATCATGCGCGGCGGCTTGCCCTCAGCGCGTGCGAGTGCGAGCGCGACGTTGCTCGCGGCGTCGCCATGCGCGGGATCTTTCGGCGCCTCGATCGCGATCTCAGGTTTTTGCGAGACGAGCTTCCCCGACGCGTGTGCCCGCTCGATCGCCGCGCCGAGGATCGAAACGATGACTTCCTTCATCCGATGCAGGCAATCGTGACAGATAGCGTCGCGGGTGTTAAGGCGCCGCGCCGTGACGATGCGGCGCACGTATCAACAGGTGCCGGTGCCGCAAATGGATAGACGATCATTTACCGCCGATACCGCCGAGGGCACAAAGGACACCGGACAAATCATCTTATCCGGACGCGCGCGTTCCTCGCATTGGACTTTCAGGATGAACGCAGCCCTTCAAAACGGGATGCGGCCGGTAAGGATTACGGCATGGTTACTGGCTGGCTGCTTCGTTACGGCGACCTGGTAGCCGCTGCCGATAGTCATGCCAATACGGTCGTGGATCGGGATTGTCCCCAGTATCACGCCTGACGTCAGTAACACCTGGCTCTGGCCTTTGCGCTGACCATCTGGCCACCAGGTGTAGTTCAGCTCGAATTCCGGCCATAGATACTTCATGATGCGGTATTGAAACGCGGTATTGTACGCCACGGGCATACCGAGCCGTCCAAGCCCGCCGTTGGGCACCGTAACGCCGACAGTGCTCTGGAGATCGAAATTTCCAAACCCTTTTCCGAATGCGATCGTCGGCGTGAAGAGCGCATGGCCCGCGCTGTTGCCATCATCTCCGGTCGGCGCGCTGAAGCCCATGAAGGCGGTCAGGATATAGTCGCCATGCTCGGCATTGCCGGCGAGCAATCGATATTTAACCAGGAACGTTTCGTCGCCCCATCCATCGGTCGTGGGCTGGGCGGTCTTCGTTGCGTGCTGGATCGCGCCGTTGTGCGCGATCCACGGCGGGAAGGCGAGAATCACTTCGATGTTGTA
>JASHQJ010000109.1 GCA_030037595.1 Candidatus Binataceae bacterium | reverse complement strand
CAGGACACCAACGCATACCTGAATATCCGCGCAACCTTCCTGACCAGTGACGGAACCGTCACCGGCAGCGTGATAGGTGACTGCAAACCCAGTGATTTGACCGGCAATCCTTGCCAACACGCAGGCTTCAATAATGCTGCCAACGCCGGTTTGCGCGCCTACAAGGTAGCAGACGACGACAAGAAGAACCGCTGCTACGAGCCCAACGCTGCAATTGGGTGGAAACAACCCAACGGGTTCTATTACGCACCCGCATTTCACTCGCGCAATCTGTTCTTTGACACCGTCGATATCCGTCACTTCGTTACCGAGCCGGTTTTTACCAAAGATCTTTACAGCTTCAAGACCGATCTGGACGCCGCGAAGGCGTCGTATTGCAGTTGGAACGACGCGCTGTTCCAGGGCTATACCGACATCGACCGCGAGACCGTGCTGAACGACGACGACGGAACCCTCACCGGCTTGACCAGTCCGATTGTTCCCTCTGGGCCAACACCCACCGCAACACCAACTCCGGCCGGCTTTACAACGATCTCGGTAAACAAAGAGCACTTCTTCGACGCTCCAACCGAAGCCTGGGAATGTGCTTCGGATTATCCAAACAATAAAAACACAGCAGCCGCCCCGCGGTGTCTGCCAGCCTCCGCCAAAACCAGCCCTTATGAATACGTAACTACGGCAATCTATCCTGAATGTGCCCTTAAGGCGCCGCCACCTCCTGACACAGGCGCACCGAGTTTCTGCCCTGGCAGCGACGCCTGGGGTAGCGTTTGTACAACAGCCTCCCCACCCTATGGATGTCTGGGCGTGCCGATTTATAGGCAACTACTTAAGGCGGGAGAAGCACGGGAGCCTTTCACACAATTGAAACGGATGATGGGGCAGAACACTTTTCAGCGCAGCGCCCTCACTGTCAATCATGGTGTTTACTACATCGATACTACGGTCACTAAGGGCACGCAGACGGCAAAAGGCTTCTCAAGTCCTACTTCTTTTGTGGGCAGCTTTGTGTACGATCTCTTCTTCGTTTACTCAAAGCCCAGCACTGCGCAGACCTATCAGCTTTTCATTGGCAAGGGCTTTGACAAATCGATCGCGCAAACCAACGTCAAGTTCGGCTACGAAGGCCTGACGCTGCCCTTTAACTTCACACCAGCATCAACGAATGACGCTAGCAGTGGCGCGTGGGGTAGCGGATATGACTCAGACACCGGCATTTTGACCCTGAAAACAAACATGTCCAAGCTCGCCGGTATCTATAGTTTCGACGCCCAGATTCCTAACACGTCAGTGACGCTGGGCCAGCAATATTGCCAGCCTGCTACGATGTGTAGTTTTAGCAACAATCGCTGTCAGTGCATCCAGAACAAACCGTACTCGTCTTTGTGTAATCAGACTAACGGCCCGAATGGTCCAACTGTTTGCGATTGGTCGCTGAAGGATCTGGACTGCCCTGCTCCGGGTTGTCCTGCTTTTCAGATCACTTTCCCAGCACCATGCGCTGACGGAAAGAAAGATAAGTGCTTCGCACCTGATGATTTAATACATCGGCCGCCTGCCGATAGTTTTACTGGTTCTGATTTTACTTACTTTACCGTTGACTTTAATCTCGCGAATCAGGTAACTGCGGGACAACAGTGCTTCTACACAGATCAACCGGCCACGGTGACTAAATGCCCGGCCGTCAAGTGAGGGTGCGGAAATAGGTATACCGGTTTCCTAGCTGATTAGGTTAACTCGCTCGCGCAAGGGAGTCCAAGATGAGAGCCAACAAACATACCTTGCTGGTATCAGCTCTGTCGATCACCCTTTTCCTGTCGGCGACCTTCGCCGGTCGGACCGCTGCACAGGGTTTGCCATCTCTCCCCGGCCCTTTCCAGTCGAGCTTGTTCGGTCCCAACGTTTATATATTCAGTCCCACCTCTCCAAATATCCAGTCTACGATCCTGAATATCTACGCGACCCAGGGCAAGAAGGCGAACGAGTTCATCCAAAACCGTTATGCGCTCCTCTTCAAACCGGGTGCCTACAACCTTGATGTACGCGTCGGATATTACACGCAGGTAGCCGGCCTGGGGCTCTCGCCCGACGGCGTCACGATCACGGGTGCGGTCCGAACACAGGACAATCCCGCGACTAATCCGATAAATGCAGGACCTGGTGCGCTCGACAATTTTTGGCGGTCGATGGAGAACCTTTCAATCATACCGACGCTCGGTTCGCTGACCGTTGGACCACCTCCAAACAGTCCGCCGCCCGCCCCGCCCGTGCCCTTCAATGTACCCTTGAACCAGAATGTATGGGCGGTTTCGCAAGCCGCGCCGCTGCGCCGCATACATATCAAGCAAAGTCCGATCACACTGACTGCGAACGAATGCGCCAGAGCTATCGCGTTTCTGCCCGCATACAAGCAGGCAAATAGCTTGATCGCGCAGTGCCCAACTACTCTACGGTTGTTCGATCTCGGATGGTCGAGCGGCGGCTTCATGGCGGACACAATGGTTGACGGACTGGTCGAAATCGGATCGCAGCAGCAGTGGTTCGCGCGCAATTCGACATGGCAGCAGTGGAACGATGAAAACTGGAATATGGTATTCCTCGGGTCCGTTCCTGTGCCCGCGGGTACCTGGCCGGGCGTCCCGGGAGTGTCGGATGGCGCGATCACCAGCGGTGGTCCCACGCCTATCGTACGCGAGAAGCCATTTCTGTACATCGACAAATTCGGCAGTTACTGGGTAATGGTTCCCGCGCTCAAGTACAATACGAACAGTGTGGATTGGAACGGCTCGACACCTCCTGGAACTCAAATAGCTATCAGCAACTTTTATATCGTCAAAGCCGCCAGGGCCGGCCAACCTACTACACTCAGTGCTGTAACTGTCGGATTAATCAATATCGCCCTTCGTCTTGGATATCACCTGCTATTCACGCCTGGTGTCTACTATGTAAATGGTACTATCAATGTAACTAGGCCTAACACCGTCATTTTGGGCATGGGATCAGCGACGCTCGTAGCAAATAATGGAAAGCCAATCATTGCCGCTTCGGATGTCGATGGCTTAACGATTGCCGGACTCACATTCGATGCCGGTCCGATAAACACTAACACACTGGTACAGATGGGCCCGGCCGGGAGCGCAGCGAATCACAGCAAGAATCCCTCGTTCCTGTTCGACGTGTTTTGCCGGGTGGGCGGCGCACCGCAGTACAGCGGTCAGACTTCCGCGTGCCTTACTATCAACAGCAATAACGTGATCGGCGACAATCTCTGGCTATGGCGCGCCGATCACGGAAGCAATGTCGGATGGACCGTGAACCCCGCCGACAGCGGACTCATCGTCAACGGTAACAACGTCTCAATGTACGGACTGGCGGTCGAACATTTCCAACAGTTCCAGACGGTCTGGAATGGCGAAGGAGGGCGGGATTATTTCTATCAATCCGAAATGCCTTACGACATTCCGACCCAGGCCGACTGGAATAGCGCCCCAGGCACACTGGGCTATGCCTCCTACAAAGTCGCCGACAACGTAACCGATCACGCAGCATGGGGCCTCGGAGTCTATTGCTTCTTCCGCGACGCAGTAATTACAGCGGATACCGCTATCGAGGCTCCGCCCGCTCTCGCACCGTATTTTACTGACATGGTGACGTTTTGGCTCGACGGAATGGCGGGGTCACAGATCACTCACATATTCAATGATGAGGGCGGTACTGTGACGATAAGCAATCGCAAGGAAACACTCCCTCCATAACTGAGGGCGTCATCGTGCGCAGCGGCCGATAAATTCGGCATCATAGCCGGCCACATGCCTGGTCTGCTTCGGCGGCAGTCACGGATTGTCAGACATTTCTTCCTCGGTGGCGGGCTCAGGTGCTGCGTCAGGCGATCATCAGCCACGGATGACGCGCGACGTTTCCGATCAAGGCACGTTCGCGCAAACCCTCGACATCGGTGTCAGGAGGCGCCGCCGCGCCAGCATCGTCCATAGCTCGCGGTCCAACCGCGTCCCGCGCTTCAAGCAAACCGAGCGCAAGCGGCGTCAGTTCGTCGTGCAGAGCGGATTTGAACTCGGCTGGAACCGGCGTGGTTTCGTTGAATCGAGGATAGTGACGGCCAATCCATTTTTCCAGATTGCTCAGGAAGCGGGGATTTTCCATCACGTCGGCAAAGTCCAAGCGCTTGAGACGTGCGGCAGCCTGGCGCACTAGAGTGCGATCGTGCTGACGGTCGATGAAGCCGTTGTCAGGCACCTTCCGATGCGGCCATAGCATGGCTCGGACGTAATAGTTGTCGAGCTGCCAGGCGACCTCCTCGCAGGCGAGAAACTCCGCGAGCGGACGCCTGGCGTGACGCACAATCCGAGCCCAAGTTCCCCAGCGCGCAAGATTTTCCTCGCTTTGCGTGCGCCAATAGAGCCAACGCGAGAGCACGCATGGTTAGCGCCGCCGGATATCTTTCGCGCACGGTTGACAGCGCGAAGTGACCGGCAATCAGCTCCGCGTCGGCCCGAAAGCTCGGGCTATCAAGATGGATGGTGCTTCGAATCTCGTTGCTCATCGTTTTGAAGCAGTTGAAGTCGCCGAATGCGCAGCGAGCGAAACCTTGAACGACGACCGCCGGCTTTAGTGCCAGGACGGGGCCCCTCATCAACGCCTGGCCTGACGTTTTCGGCATATGCACGAACGCAAACGGTTCGCGGCTGTCGAGCGGAGGGCCTTCGGAAACGGTCCGGCGCGCCTCTTCAGAAAGAAAACACTAAAGCGGCTCCCAATAAGCTGCGACCCGAAACAAGGAACTGAACACGCTCAGGGCGATCACGACGGCACAGAGAAAAAAATGTCTCGTTTTCTTGATCCGAGATCCGTCTTGACAGGCATCCTCCACCGGCATATTTAACTCAATAGTTATTTAACCGAACGGTTCAAACATCGAGCAAAGGAGACATCACCATGGACGATCATCGGGTCGTTTCCCGCGATGAATGGATTGCTGCACGTAAGGCCCTGCTGACGAAGGAAAAGGCGCTCACACGTCAGCTCGATGAACTGAACGCCGAACGACGGAAGCTCCCATGGGTCCGAATCGACAAGGAGTACTCATTCGATGCGCCCGAGGGGCGCAAGGCGCTCATCGATCTCTTCGATGGCCGCAGCCAGTTAATCGTCTACCACTTCATGTTCGCGCCCGACTGGAAGGAAGGATGCACCGGATGCTCGTTCTTTGCCGATCATGTCGACGGTCCGAACCTGCACATTTCGCATCACGACGTATCCTTCGTCGCGGTCTCGCGCGCGCCGCTCGCGGCTCTGGAAGCCTACAAGAAGCGGATGGGATGGCGGTTCGAGTGGGTATCCTCGGCGGGCAGCGACTTCAATTTTGATTTCCACGTTTCATTCCGCAAGGAAGACCTCGCGAGCGGGCAGGTTT
>JASHQJ010000108.1 GCA_030037595.1 Candidatus Binataceae bacterium | reverse complement strand
TTGCTTATTTCAGATTCGGGGCCTCACCCGCAAGTGCGATGGAAACGATCGCTACGGGTTCGGTCCGCCTTGTTCTTAGGTTCGGGGAACACTGCGAGCATGCGGGCGGTTCAGTATAATAGGTGGTGACAAGTTCGTGATTTCATCCTCAAAAATTGGGGCGCGATTCTCCTTCCTTCTCGCTCTGCTGGTTGGATTGCTCTTCGGATGCAATCGATCCGCCACGATTCGCGATTTTGCCGGTCCCGTCGAGGCCCACGCCGCGACCTCAGGCGAGCAGCAGGCGGTCTTCGCGGGAGGATGCTTCTGGGGCGTGGACGCGGTCTTCAAGCGCGTCAAGGGCGTAACAAAAGTGGTGTCCGGCTATGCAGGTGGCAGCGCGGCAACCGCGAACTACGAAGATGTTAGCAGCGGCACGACCGGCCACGCTGAATCGGTAGAGGTCGCGTACGATCCGGCCGTCGTGTCGTATCCGCAACTGCTGAAAGTGTTTTTCTTCGTCGCGCACGATCCGACCGAACTGAATCGGCAAGGACCGGACACCGGTACCAATTATCGCTCGGTGATCTTCTACGAGAACGACGCGCAGAAGAAGATCGCGGAGGAATATATTGCTCAGCTGACGAAAGAGAATGCTTTCCCGGGGCCGATCGTCACGCAGGTCGTGCCACTGACTAGTTTCTATCCAGCTGAAAACTATCATCAGAACTATTTCGAGCTTCACCCGGACAATCCATACATCGTTTTCAACGATTGGCCGAAGGTAAACGCTCTGAAAGACAAACTGCCGGGTCTCTATCGGCCCTATCCCGCCGCGACCGCGCAGCGCTGAAATCAGCGCGTAATCAAGTCGTAGGTTGCTAGCGTCAGTTGCCCTTGACGCTCGGTGGCAGCCTGCCTATATAATTCGGGCCGTTGCCAGGGCCGGGGGCTCGGAGTCTCAGCCCGAGTCGTACTGCCCGCTTCCGGCGCGCTCCGCGAATAGTCAAATGACTATTCACTCTTCCTGTTTAACTACATAGTCGAGTTTGGCTCGACTATGTAATTCACCGCGCGGGACGGTGCATGAAACGTTGGCTTCCCATTCTGCTTGGCTTGGTCGGAACGCCGGTCATCGCGTTCGGCAACGACTGGGGGATGGGAGCAAGCAACGCAAAGATTCCCTCCCCGGCGGTCTTCAGCCCGGCTGCGACGCCGGCCCATGAAATCAGGACGCTCGCATATTTCGTGATAACCGTTTGCGCGGTGATCTTTGTAA
Organism: Candidatus Binataceae bacterium; assembly: GCA_030037595.1. GTDB lineage: Bacteria > Desulfobacterota > Binatia > Binatales > Binataceae > JASHPB01. Next base: position 2,683 of record JASHQJ010000108.1, on the reverse strand, counting down.
TCGTCGCGAGCCTTATCATTTACAGCATTATTCGATTTCGTGAACGTCCCGATGACAAGGGCCGCGAGCCCGCGCAGATTTATGGCAGCAATCCGATCGAGTTCGCCTGGACCACCGTTCCGGTTCTGATTGTCTTCGTTCTGATCCTGACGACCGCGCGCACAATTTACAGTGTGCAGGCCGCACCGCGTCCGCCTGATTCGATTTCAGTTCACGTCATCGGTCATCAATGGTGGTGGGAGTTCAGATACCCCGAACTCGGCGTCGTGACGGCGAATGAGTTGCACGTGCCGCTCAGCGATCCCGCGCATCCGCTGCCGACATTTCTCGACCTCGAGTCGGCCGATGTCGCGCATAGCTTCTGGGTGCCGCGCCTGGCGGGCAAGACCGACGTGATTCCGAATCGCAGGAATACGATGTGGATCGATCCGCATCAGCCCGGCACCTACCTCGGCCAGTGCGCTGAGTATTGCGGCACCGAACACGCCCTGATGCTGCTCCGCGTGATCGTTGAGCCGCGTCCGGACTTCGATCGATGGATCGCGGCGCAGAAGCAAGCGTCGATCGCGGATGCATCCGTGGATCATGGCCGTCAGATTTTCGAAACCACGGCATGCGTTAACTGTCACGTAGTTCGCGGCACCGCGGCTGAGGGCCGCTTCGGTCCCGACCTCACCCACCTGATGGCGCGTGAAACTATTGGTGCCGGCGCCGCAATGAACACTCCCGACAATCTCAAGGTCTGGGTACATAACCCGAGCACCATCAAGCCTGGGGCGCTAATGCCCGCGATGAACCTGAGCGAGAAGGACCTCAACGACCTGGTCGCGTACCTGGTCACGCTTCGTTAGGCGAAAAGCAATGGCCGGCAGTATCGAACAACGAATTCCGCTCGGCGCTGAAGGCTCGGTGTCGTTGCCGCTGCTCGACCGAATCCACGAGTGGGTCGTTACCGTCGATCACAAACGCCTCGGCCTGATGTACATCGCGGGCGGCCTCGTCTTCTTCATCGTCGCCGGTCTGCAGGCGATGACGATTCGGATGCAGCTCGCGATTCCCAACGCGGGCATCGTGCCGCCTGACATGTTCAATCGCCTGATGACGATGCATGGCACGACGATGGTGTTTCTGGTCGGAATGCCGATCCTGACGGGGTTCTTCAACTACCTCGTGCCGTTAATGATCGGTGCGCGCGATCTTGCTTTTCCGCGTCTCAATGCTTTCGGCTTCTGGATCTGGCTATTCGGAGCATTACTACTTTATTTCAGTTATATCGGCGGCAATGGCTTGTATGGCGCGGGCAGCGCACCCGATGTCGGATGGTTCGCCTATGCGCCGCTGACCGAGCGCGCATTCTCGCGCGGCAATAGTACTGACTATTGGATACTGAGTATTTTTCTGACTAGCGTCGGCTCGACTGCGACTGCAATCAATCTCATTGCCACGACATTTTCCATGCGATGCGAGGGCATGACGCTCCGGAAGATGCCGGTGCTCGTATGGCTCTCGTTGGTGGTCTCGTTCATGATGCTGATCGCGCTCCCGCCGCTCGCTGCCGCGCAGGCTATGCTACTGCTCGATCGATTCATCGGCGCGCACTTCTTCGATACGCAGGCCGGTGGCTCCGCAGTGTTGTGGCAACACTTCTTCTGGATTTTCGGCCATCCCGAAGTTTACATCCTTGTCATTCCCGCATTTGCGTTTGCATCGGAAATCATACCGGTCTTCTCGCGCAAGGTGATTTTTGGCTACGAGGTGATGGTGGCGGCGACGATTGCGATCGCGTTCATCAGCATGAGCGTTTGGGCTCATCACATGTTCGCGGTCGGAATGACTCCCGCCGGCAACGCATTCTTCGCGACGTCGACGATGTTGGTAGGCGTGCCGACCGGCATCAAGATTTTCAATTGGATCGGTACGATGTGGGGCGGAAAGATTCGCTTCAAGGTGCCGATGCTGTTCTCAGTCGCGTTCCTGCTGCAATTCCTGATCGCGGGTCTCACCGGCATCATGCTGGCCGTTGCGCCATTCGACTGGCAATTGACCGATACTTACTTCGTAGTAGCGCATTTCCACTACGTATTGGTCGGCGCAATCGTATTCATGATATTTGCGGCGATTTACTATTGGTTCCCAAAAGCTACCGGGAAGATGCTCAGTGAACGTCTTGGCAAGTTGCACTTCTGGCTATTCTTCATCGGCTTCCATATCACTTTCGATACCATGCATTTTGCGGGACTGCATGGAATGCCGCGGCGAATATATACCTATCAGCCGGGGCGCGGTCTCGACACGCTCAACCTGGTCGAGTCTATTGGCGCTGTCGTTCAGGCTCTGGGCGTGCTGTTTTTCATTATCAATGTCGTCCGATCGCTGCGGGCGGGTGAAACGGCCGGAAACGACCCCTGGGACGGCTGGACACTGGAGTGGGCTGCTACGTCACCGCCGCCGGCCTACAACTTTGCTGAGACGCCAGTAGTCCGAAGCCGCAGGCCGCTCTGGGATCTTAAGCATCCGGAAGATCCGGACTCGAAGTACGAATGAGTTTGGCGAGGAAACGATAATGGCCGCCGCACCGGCTGTCCTAAACGAATCACAGATCGAATGGAAGCGCAGCCTGCCCGAGAAAGGCAGGGTGGGAATCCTGGCGCTGATTCTCACTGAGTCGTCGTTCTTTTCGATC
>JASHQJ010000107.1 GCA_030037595.1 Candidatus Binataceae bacterium | reverse complement strand
TGGAACACTTTCTGACCAACGGCATCGGTGCCGATCCACCACTGGTCGCCGAAGGGTTCGCGGCACGGTTAGTGCTTGGTGCGATGTAGATTAGCGGTACCGTTTGAAACGCCGAATGGCGGCAAAATGGGATTAGGAAGCTTGCGTGTGAATTTCGACCTAACTTTGGCACGGCCGCAAATGAGGACTTTGCGTCACAACGGATCTGAATTACATGCTTTGATGCTAATACGGGCGAATGGAAAGGCGACCATGAATGGTGTGCTGGCGCACCATGACACTCATTAAACCTACATTGTGCCGGCCAACAACGTCGGATGAACTCTACAAGTAAAAGTTGTTGGAAGAGTTGTTGCTGATTAACTGGCTGCCTAACTAACTGTTATCAGTAGCTATTGAAAATGTCTAGGAAAGTGTCTCCTGTGGTTATGGTGCTCGTCATTGGCTTTATGTTACCGGGACTTGCGAAGGCTGGCTCGCCTCCCGGTGGTCGGCCGTTGAGTTCACTCGCCGGTACCTATTCATACACGGGTCACGGAAACTATGCCTATTGCACTGAACCAACATCACCCTATGCCGAGGAAAGCTGCGCCACTCCGGGCGCGATAGCCTTTCCGATCACCGGAGTTGATGTGGGGCAAGCAACGATAGATCAGAACGGAAACGGGTGTGATACAATAACGGAGACTGACTCGGACCTAGTCCCGGGCATATCTGCCACTACCATCTCCCCACTGCTTTGTGTTGACAAGATTACGAGTTATGACGCTAGGACACAGTCGGGTGACGAATCTTATGTCTGTTATTCTAGTGGTAAGTGCGTAGGTGCGCAATTCGAGGCCAGCGGCACGCCCGTCATCGTTGCCACTGGTACCTATCACATAGTGCTCAGCGCCAACGGGACGCGCCTAGACTGGGAAATTACGTCGCTCTCCGACCCTACGGGTGGGCTTGCCGATTTCGCTTATTCTGGTACCGAATTTCAACAATAGCGGCTGGCTAGCTAGCAAAGACGCGCCCCTCTCAACCCACTTGAGATAGGGCGCGTCCCGATTTGTTCGGCCGCGCGCGCAGCGACGACGAGAAGCTCTGGAGGGACTGACCGAGCCGCGGAGCCGACGGCAGATCGTTTCCGGGTCGCCTCGAGCCACGGTTGAAACGCGGCGCCGTTGGTCGTGTGCATCCAATAGTCTTGAATGGACAGCCGGGTGAGCACGGTAACGGATACCAGGTCGAGCAGGTTGGCATCGGGATTGGGGCCGCTGACGATGCTGAGCACCGAAGAACCGAGGACGAGCTTGATCCTCAGCACCCGCTCCCGCCTGGCGTCCGTGCCCAGACGCTCGGCGGACTCATCGAGCCCCTGGCCGCCCCGTGCGATGAAATCATCCGCAAAGCGTTGCAGTTCTGATTGCTCCTCGACCAGGCCCGGGTGTGCCGACGGCTTGCCCGCTCCCCCTCTGCTAACTTTCAGCAGAGTGCAGCCAGCCGTAAACCCGAAGGTACTAGTGAGTAGGAGTATCAGGAGGGCTCCGGGTGACCGGCTTATCCCGTGGAGAATGCAGCGCCGAAGCGGGGGACGTCTTTGGCAGCTTCATGGCTGACAGCCGATAGAGCGCTTGTGCAGGTTTCATTGGTCTTCCCTTTTGACAGTCTTCCTTTCGTTTGTGTTCTGCGTGCACGAACCGGAAGCGGACCTTTGGAGATTGAGCCGCCTCTGAAGGAGGCTCTTCCCTTCGGCATTACTCAATGAGCCGATTGATCGCTACTCGCTCTCCACACGACGTTCTCGACCTGGTGTTCTCCCGCGCACGAAAGCGTCGAGGAACTTGTTCTCTTCCCTGCACCTGGTTTTCGACGACTTGGATCAGGACGGAGGTCGCACGGTTGATCGACAGCACATTGAAAGGCGCGGGCGGCTCCTGGGACGCAGAAATCAATGGATATCAATTCTCGACAGCGGGCGCTCTGGTTCTCGAGATCATGCTACCGACGCGAGAGGACGACCTGCACAACAAACAGACGAAGCTGGGGAAAGAACACGACGCACCAAACGACGAGCGGTTGACATGGCTGCCGCGCGATGGGGGGTTGGCGGATGGCGGCGCAACGAGAATCGATGAGCGCCTAATCGGTGCTGAATGAACGCCGCCTAGTGCTGCATGAACGAATCGGCGCGGCGTTGGAGTCAATCCATGCCGAGAGCCTCGATGATCATCTCGCTGAATTGGCACATCACTACGCGCACAGCGGCAATCCGGGCAAGGCGATTGATTACCTCATCAACGCCGCCACGCTGTCGATCACGCGGTTTGGGTTTCAGGAGGCAGTCAATCAGCTCACCAGCGCGCTCGAGCAGGTCGCGCGGTTGCCGGCAGGACCGGAGAGCCGGGCGAAAGAGTTGGCGGTGCGGCTCGCGCTTGTCAGGCCACTGGTTTTCCTGACGATCGGGCGAGATGACCGCTATGGCAGCATCAATTCTGAGCGGGTTCTGATGTTATCGCCCGAAACCAACAATCGAGCGGGGGCGGTTAACGCCCTATACGGTGCCAGCCTGCTCGAATGGAGTACTGGCAAGCTTGAGCAAGCGCGCAATCATGCAGCTCAATTGTTGGAAATTGCCTATGAAGAGGGCAGCCGAGTCGGCGTTCATGGCGAACGAGGCCGTGGGCTTAGTCGATCTTTGGAGTGGCAGGTTTCAATCCGGACGGGAACATCTCGAACGCGCGGTTAGGCTTCAGGGCAATATTGATGTTAACTGGAGAGTCCAAGTAGCCGCCGTCCGGAGTCACCTCTGCTGGGCACTTTGGATCCTCGGTTTTCCGGATCAGGCCGCATCGACTCTTCGAAGTGAGCCTGACCCCAATCCATGGAACCTCAGCATGGACCTGAATGCTTCGCTAGTCCTCCGATGCCACTTTCTGCGCGACTACCATGGTATTCGCAAACCGGCGCAGTTACTTGTTGATATGTCGAGAGCTGCTGGCCGCGTATACATGGTGGGCATCGGTCTGGTGCGACTGGGCCGCGTGCAAGTCGCGGAGGGCGAAATCGACGCTGGTATTGCAACAATTCTCGAGGGCATGAGCAACTTCCAGCCGGACGTCTCATACGAGTACTGTGCGAGCGTGCTCGCTGATGCTTACCTAGTGGCTAGGCGGCCACGGGAAGGATTGACGCTTCTGGCAGAGGTTATTCCAATGGCGGCCGAGCATCACCAACGCTTATGTGAGTCCGAGCTTTATCGGCTCCAAGGTGAGTTTCTTCTGCTTAAGGGTGACCGCGCCGTGGCGGAAGATGCGATGCGGCGCGCGGTTGCAAGCGCTCGGGAACTGGAAGCCCGGTCGTGGGAGCTGCGCGCGACAACCAGCCTCGCGCGCCTGCTGCGCGACACCAATCGCCGTGACGAAGCGCGCACGATGCTCGCCGAGATCTACAACTGGTTCACCGAAGGCTTCGACACCGCCGACTTGAAGGATGCGAAGGCGCTGCTCGAGGAACTGAACTGAAATGCGATACGACGATATCATCGTGGGTGCTGGTTCTTCTGGTGCAACGCTGGCGGCGCGCCTTAGCGAAGATCCGAACCGCAGTGTACTACTGCTCGAAGCCGGTCCCGACTATGGGACGATCAAAGAGACTCCGCACGATTTGCTGCGCACCACGATTTCTATGGCCGACCACGACTGGGGTTGGAGTGCGCAGGCCATATCGCAACGCGAGATGCCCTTCTATCGGGGCAAAGTCACCGGTGGGTGCTCAGCGATTAACGCCGCAGTAGCTATTCGCGGAGTGCCTGCTGATTTCGATGAGTGGGCCGTGGCGGGCAACGACCGATGGAGCTTTGATCAGGTCCTGCCGTTTTTTCGCAAGCTCGAGCATGACGCCGACTTCGGCGGAGACCTGCACGGCAAAGGAGGTCCGATTTGGATCGAACGTCCCAAGCCGTTGAACTGGCATCCGACTGTTGCTGCCTTTTACGCCGCCTGCCGCGAAATGGGTTTCCCCGACTCTCCTGATTTCAACCATCCGGAGTCGACCGGTGTGGGGCCATGCGCGCGTAACCTGCGCGACGGTATTCGTGTCTCTACCGCAATCGCTTACCTCGGACCCGCTCGCAATCGCCTAAATTTGACTGTTCGCGGCGGATGTGTCGCGGATCGAGTGATCATAGAAAATGGCCGCGTCGCGGGAGTCGAAGTTCAGATTGAAGGCAAGGTGAACAGAGTCGATGGAAAACGCCTCACGCTCTGCGCCGGCGCCTTCGCATCGCCCGCGATCTTGATGCGGTCAGGAGTAGGCCCCCGTGCGGAACTCGAAAGGCATGGGATACGCACCCTAGTGGATGCCCCAGGTGTGGGAGGCAACTTGATCGACCATCCCTCGGTGACGACGTTGGCTGCTCTGAGTAGCGATGCCCTCAAGCAGGCCCCACAGACCGACCACAGTCGTTTCAGCGTACTTCTGCGCTACACAGCCGGCGGTTCAACGGAGTTCAACGACATGCAACTTTACTTAATGCCGCTGGTCGATTTGGCGATGTGGCCAGGAGCGCCTTTTCCTCCTGAATTTCCGCCGCCGCTGATGGCGACATGTGTACTTCAGCGCCCGCGCTCTCGCGGCAAGCTGCGACTGCGAAGTGTCGATCCAATGAAGCAGCCAGATATTCAACTGAACTATTTTGATGAACCCGAGGACATGCGCCGGATGATCGACGGGTTGCGGTTGGGTTGGCTCCTAATGTATACGCCGGAGATCGCGTTGGGATGGCAGGGGCCGATAGCCGGTATGGCAGGGCAGACTCTGGATCAGGCTACGATAGATTCGAATGACGCGCTGGCAGATTTTATTCGCGGCAACTGTACCAGTATCGGTCATCCTGTAGGCACGGCCAAGATGGGGCCTGACTCCGACAGGGAGGCAGTCCTCGATCAGTATTGCCGCGTGCGCGGAGTTGAAAACCTGCGCGTGGTGGATGCGTCGGTGATGCCGAATATTGTGCGTGCCAACACCAATCTGACCTGCATCATGATTGGCGAGCGCGTCGCTGATTGGATGCGCGCCGAAGTTTAGCCAACAAGGGACGCGTCAGACAGAGCGCAATCCTTGAAGGGCGCATTCCAAAAAGCAGCGAAAGAGTGATGAAGGCGATCATCATTCGGGCAGCCACGCACGTCCACCGAACTAAGTGAAACAAAGAACCCGAAGATGGGAGCTGGCGACGATAAGCTCGGAGGCGACAAAATGCTGAGGGAAGAAGAGCTTCGCAGGGAGTTACTGGCTGAAGTCGAATCGATTGCCCCTGTTGTTGCCGAACAAGCAGCAGTGTCGGAGTCGCTGGGCCGTCTGAGCGAACCCACTATGGCGGCTCTGCGGAGCACGCGGCTGCTGCGGCTTGCGCCGCCGCGCGAGCTGGGTGGGCTGGAAGCCGATCCGGTTACCCAGGTCGTCGTCCTTGAAGCGCTGGCGCGAATCGACGCCTCCACGAGTTGGGCACTTGGTATTATCGCGGGAGCCCCCGGGATTTTTGGAGCTTACCTGCCGGCTGCCACGGCGCGGCGGCTCTTCGCTGACTCAGTTCCCCCTATGGCGGGTTCATTATTACCCAAGGGCATTGCCGAACCGGTTCCGGGTGGCTATCGAGTCAAGGGGCGGTGGCCCTACGGGAGCGGTATCTATCACGCCGACTGGGTGGGTGCCGGAGCTTCCGTTCCAGGCCAGCCGGGGCCGGCCGGGGCGCGACTCGTGCTTCTGCCCCGCAATCAAGTTGTGATCCATGACAACTGGCAAGTGGCAGGACTCCGGGGGTCAGGCAGTTCGGATTACAGTATCGAAGATCAGTTTGTTCCGGAGGAGATGAGTCTCCCTTTTGTGGACGTTTTCATGGGCAAAGCGGTAACCGGCGGCGCCGCTGTTAGGCTGGGAATGCCGGCGTGGGTTGCCGCGTTCCATATCGGCATTGCGCTCGGAATTGCACGGCATGCTTTGGAGGAAATCTTTAAGCAGGCCATCGAGAAGGGGCGCGGATTCCCGCCGTCCCCTCTCCCAACGCAGTCACATGTGCAGTTCGCTCTGGGAAAGGCCGAGATCGAGCTCGCAGCGGCCCGCGCTTACGGAATTCAAGTTACGGAGAAATTGTATGAAGAAGCGCAAGCCGGACGAGTGCCGTCACCTGAGCATCAGGCAGAAGCTCGCGCGGCAAGTACTTACATCACCGAGGTCGCGCAACGCGTGACGATGGCCGCGTTTCAATCGGCGGGAGGAACTGCGCTATTCGACACAAATCCATTGCAGCGATGCTTCCGGGATATCACCGCCGCCGGCCAACACTTTGTCGTGAGCCAGAGTGCGTATCGCGCGATGGGACAGTTCAAACTCAATCAGCCCGACGCCAACCCGATGCTGTAACTACCGCGCGGTGATTGGAGTGACCGAAGCCCGACTGCAACAAGGCGAACGAAAAGCAACGACGCGCTTCCCGGCCATAGACTTCCGAGCGACACGGCGCAGAACAGGAGCCCAAAGATGAAATCCAGCAACGACAATGTCTGCGAACTCGTAGTTAACAACGCGAGAATCTTTGACGGTTCAGCCATGTTACCAGGATTACAAAATGTCGGAATTGCGGGTGGCAGAATCAAGTCTGTTATCAGTTCGCCAATTGCTGGAAGCCGGCAGATTGACGCCGCCGGCCGATTCCTTATGCCGGGACTGATCGACTGCCACATTCATCTTCTCAATTTTTGGACGGCGAAAGACGAGGCGACAATGGCGGCCGATATCGAAACTGAATTGCCCAAACGTCTCAACGCTTTCCTCGCAGCGGGCGTGACGACCGTTAAATCGGTTTGTGACTCAGAGGATGACATCCTGCGCGTGCGCGCGCGGCTTGCCAGCCACGAACTCGCCGGTCCTCGCCTGCTGGCAACCGGCGCCGCGTTTTGCGCTCCCGGCAGTCACCCCGCAACCACGCTCCTCGTCCAAAACCCTTGGCTTAGGTCTCGCGCGGCCATCGAGACCGATTCGCCCGAACGGGCAAGGGACGCGGTGCGGCGCTTGGCAGGAAAGGAAGTCGATGCCATCAAGGTCGTTCACCAAGGCGGTTGCAAGCATGGTTCACCTTATTTCTTCAAGGCCGAATCATGGGGAATCAACGTGCAAATTCTGAAGCTGGAGAAGGCGGTTCTCGGAGCGATCATCGATGAAGCGCACCGGCATGGGCTCAAGGCCACCGTTCATACCGTCGATGCAGATGCCGCAATCGAAGCGCTCGAGGCCGGAGCCGACGGCCTCGAACATGGCGTGATGGAGCACCGGCTGAAAGATGATTATGTGGTCGAGCTGTTGTTGCGAAATCACGCATCCTATGTGCCGACCCTGTGCTTGATCAAATTGGAAGAAAAGATGGCCGAGGTCAGATATGCCAATCTTAAGCAGGTCGCCGATGCGGGAGTCAGAGTCGCCCTTGGCACCGACAGTTTCTGCGGCTTGAGCAAATTCGGCGAGGACACCATTGAAGAAGCAGAGCGGTCCGCACAGGCTGGGATCGGGGCGGCGCAAATTCTGAGGATGGCGACCAAGGACGCCGCCGAGCACTTAGGCCTGGAGGACTTGGGCGTGGTGGCTCCCGGCAAGCTCGCGGATTTGCTCTTGCTCGAGGGTGATCCGGCAAACTCGATAGGTGATCTCCGGAAACTATCAATGGTAATCGAGAACGGCGCTGTCGTAGTCAATAATTCGCATAGGGCCTGACGGCTTTGGTGTTGATCATTCTGGACCGAGCCTATCGCATGATCCGCTAAGGAGCCGATATATGACACAAGCAACACCGAGCGGCGGCTCAGATTCTGCTGCTCTTGCAGCAAAGTTGCGACCGCTGTTAGCTCGCAATGCCACGTAAACCGAGCACGCCCGCCGACCGCCCGAAGAGAACATCGGCCACCCGACGCGGGCTTATCTTAACGACTTATAATCTGTTCCGTGTTCAACCTCGCCCAATATGAGCGCAACATTTGGGAATAAAGACGGCACTCGCCCTGCCGGCGCTTCGGTCAACATAGCTTTCCGCGCATCTCTACGTGGCGAGTGCTAATTTTAGCTGCGGACTCGTGGAATCTTCTCGGGACGACCCCGGCCCCACCCCTTTAGGCCTCGTGTGAGTGCCGTTGAAGGCTTCTCACCAACTTCCAAAAATAAAAATCTCTCTGCGGTGCGCGCATAGCCGACGCCAACTCGCTTGAGGTTACGAAGCCATTCGTATGACCTCACGCGCGACAACTTCACTTGCCTCCGGAAGAATTTTAGTGGCGAGCGGGAAAGCAGCCAGCATCAGTTCGATTCTGCGACCCATCGCGGGCACTGAGGCTCGATGGAATAGCCTGCCACGTTCCCGCAAGGAGGCCCACGTCGCTTCCCGACACGGATAGGCCAGACAGATCAGCAACGGTTCCCGAGCAAGCCTCGTCTCTCCTTTTTCCGGAACACGCAACGCCACGCCAGCGGGCGACGTTAGCCAGAGACTACGTGACGCGGGTTGTCCAGGAGTTCATCAGCGACCGTGTGTTGATCCAGCGTGTAGATGCCGCATCCACGAAATCCTACCGACCCTGAAAGTGATGCTCGAGCTGAGGGAAGACGACAAACGCAACAAACAGACGAAGCTCGGCAAGGAGTTCCATGTTCCAGACGAGGAGCGGCTGAAGTATCCGACGTGGAAATGAAGCATCGATGGGGGGGTTGGCCGCGCAGCGCGGAACGAGAATCGGTGAGCGCTAGTTTGACAACTCCTCCAGCAGCGCCTTGGCGTCCTTCAGGTCGGCGGTGTCGAAGCCCTCGGTGAACCAGTTGTAGATCTCGGCGAGCACTGTGCGCGCCTCATCGCGTCGATTAGTGTCGCGCAACAATCGCGCGAGACCAGTCGCCGCGCGCAGCTCCCATCCTCTCGCCTTCTGCCGACGTGCAATTTCGATTGCCGTGCGAAACGACTGTTCGGCTTGAGTCACGTTCGACGCGCCTTTCGCCAGCAGCAATTCTCCCAAAGTCCGATGAACCTCGGCTTCAAAAGCCCGCTCGTCCGTTTGGTCGACTACAGCCAGCGCATCGTCAATTGCGGCGGACGCGTCGTCATACTGACCGAGAAGGCATTGAACTTGCGCGATCAATGAAAGGTAGAGCGACGTGAAGGTCAATGCCCCGCTGGATCTCAAATCCGCCACCCCACGCCGCATACGCGCAAGGCACTCTTCGCGATCGAGTGCAAAGCTGTCAGCCCAACTTAGATAGAACTCCCCTCTGGCGCGCCGAACCAGGTCGCCCAGTTCCTTTGCCAAGACCAGCATGGTCTCAGCGTTTTCTTTCGCTCCTTCTACATCCCGGCGAAAGCATGAGACCAAT
>JASHQJ010000106.1 GCA_030037595.1 Candidatus Binataceae bacterium | reverse complement strand
CTGTTCGTCGGATGGTTCCACCGCCCTAACTTCGCGGGCGTTGCCGGGATCCGTTTGTTCTGCTCTGGGCCTTTTGGTTTTAGGCCAGTACCCCGCAGCGCTACCCGGAGCGCCGGCTGCGCAAGATCAAAGCCGCCGTGCAGAGGGTCCTCGCCGCTCTGGCGGCGCAAGAGAGGCGCGAACTGCTTCGCGTGCGTTGGCAAAGCGCTGGCAATTTCTGACGAGTCTGCAACACCCATCGGAAGAAACCCGATGTTCCCTTGAAACCACCGATAAGTGATGCAGAGCGCGACTTTCACGAAGCAATCACGGCCTCGGCATGTGACCGTGCCCGGCGACTGGCTACCCCTATTTGTGGACAGCGCAAGGGCGGGTACGCTGATCAAGAAGGAGATTTTGTCGGATGGACGATCGCGATCAGCATTTTGACGAAAAGAGCCTGCTCCGCAAGATATCCGTTAAGTAATCTGCAGAACCTAGAAAACTAACCGGGTACTCTATTCGACCAATCGAAAAATCGGCAAGGATACCGTTCGAAGGAACGTCGAATGAGGCCGGCGTTGATATTCCGGGGCTCTCTGCCGGAGGGCTAGTGACAACACTTTGCAGCTGCACGGTTGTTGTTAGATGCGACTCGCAATTTGGTGCTTCGCAATGCAAGTTGTTGTTGAAAGCCCTAAGGTAATAGTTGAGCCCTCCCGTGAAGGCAAAAACGTCGCCGGACAGGGAGAGGGATACTACTAGGAAGGTCATGAAGGTCATTGTCTTCATGGTTTGTTTCTACACATGCACAGATTGCCAGGCGTTTTGCAAACGGATCGTGGCACTGCGAAAGCGTATCGCCGGCGCGTTGACCTAACCCGCCACCGCGCCAATCCTGCCCGAGTATTCTTCCAAGGGGGGGATGTGTACCGTGCGGCGCTCGTAGCTTTCGCGAGCAGGCGACGGTCATCGCGCGAAAGCTGGACAAGGCTGGCCGGTTCATCCGTCAGACCGAGTTGTGTGACCGTCACGCTACGGCCGTAGCCGAGCGGGAGCGCACCCGCGGACTCGAAGTTGATGATCGGCGCCTGCGGCAATAAAGTCAGGTACGGCGCGAAATGAAAGGGGGCACTGCCCCCGCCACCAAAGGGAGCAATCGAGTCGATGGGACGCGAGCGGATTGTTTTTGCTCACGAAATAGAACCTGGTCACGGCGTGCGCGTTCTCGCGAGCGGCGAAGTGGATGAATCGATGCTGGAAGTGTTGGAGCTTTACATCGAACTTCAAAAGAAACGGCTCAAATGCCAGCAATCGTCGCCTGACTCTGTATCGAGCGAGCAGGCACCGGAAGAATCAGGCGGCAAGGCCCAAGTCTCATTTTTCATCACAAATGCGCAGAAGGCGGCACTGCGCAAGCAAGGCTATTCGAACGAGCAGATCGCCAAGATGCATCCAGAGGACGCTCATCGCCTCTTGAAAGTCGTATGAAGCCACCCAGACTGCACTCACGCTTATGGCGGAAGTGAGGGTCAAAATGTCGGCACAAGAAAACAAAGCGGTCCTTCTGAGATTGGTCGAAGAGTTTAACCGGGAGAACCTCGCGATTGTGGATGAGGTGTTTTCTCCTAACCTCCGCTTGGTAGATCCATCTCCAGACTGGCTTTTTCCCGAGGGCCTTGAAGGCCTCCGCATGATGCTCAACGCCATGCGAGAGGCTGCCGTTGAGATGAAAATAGAAGATATTATCGGGAAGATGACAGGGTCGCAGTGCGATACAACTATGACCGGCATTTATCGCGGGGACCCGAAACCCGGGTTCCCGAAGCCGGGAGAGAAAATAACTTACGGAACCGTCGGCTTCTATCGATTTGCGAATGGCAAGATCGATCGAGATTGGGGCGTAGGCGTTATGTCGCCGACTCACGATCCGTGGAAATCGAAGTAGGAAGCTGCACCTTCGCATGAACGCTCGCCACGTAGCCGCGCTCTCGCTTGTGGTTACCACACTCCTGCTGAATATCGGCCTGATAGCTGCGGGTACTTTCGACCTAGGCGAGTTGGTATGGATCGGGTTCTGTATGGTGGGTTAGCGCCTCCTAAATGCGCGATTGATTGACCAAGCGGCAATTAGCCAGCCGATTCTGATGCCTGCCACCACGCCCAAGGTAGCGACAAGGGTTCTCAACCTTGCGCCCGTCGTGCGCGCTGAGCCAGTAGCAGAGCAGGAACGCAGCGAAGAAGCGGAGCCTCGCTTTGTGTCAGAGCCGCCGCAAGCACAAGAAGTGCCATTCGGCTACACTACGGCGACCCGGCAGCAGCAGGACGACGACATAGAGGGCGTTAATGGTTGCTAGCGCAGTATTCACCAATCGTGTCAGCGTTTACGACTGCAACTATGGCTATGCCTTTATTCGCGAGAGCGAGGAGGCTGCCCTAGTTGGGCCGAGCGGAGTGCTGGCGAAAGCCGAAGGTACGCATTAAATACCACGCCGATTACCCGTTCCATTGTTGCCTCCTAGCGCACAGTTTCTATAGAGCGGTCCTTTATGGTATGCCGCGTCCAGATGAGCAGCGAGTCGGGGCATTGGACGTACCCTGATAACTGTGGCCGCCGCCCTTGACCGGCAGGCGCAGACTGTTTTCGCGCGCGAAGTTCACGGCCGCCGCGATGTCCTTGGCGTTTCGAGCCGCGACCGCATACACGCTCGGCTTGGTCGCCCATGCATCGAGCCATCCCAGCGTCTGCGTAAGCCCCGGCGTATCACCGATGTAGTAGGGATTCTTGAGGTTCCTTTCGAGCTCCTTAGCAGCAGTGCTATCGGGAGCGGTCTTGAGCACCGAAAGCGGGAAGTCCAGCTTGATAAGGTTCGCGCCCACTGCATCGTTGAGCGGCTTCCAGGCGGCCTGCGATGGCCACGCGGGATCCGACGGACGCCGCCGGCTGAAAGTCGTGACCGCCCAAAGACGCCGCGGCAACATCGGCAGCACTGCCGCTGCCGTTCCGATTGCTTTTAGGAATGCTCTTCGGTTCAAGGTTGTCCCCGGAGCGTCGCTTGCGTGACGCTACTTCAGGCGCGCGATGCGGGCAACGATTGTTTGGCGCAGCGCGCACCGGACGCTGCCTAAGTCTAAGCTGCAAGGTTGAGGCTGTGGCGCGACGTCCATCACCACCCCAAGTGAGACCTACCGAGGTCACTCCGAGAAAATGCGCGCGGCGATTCCGCGACTCGAAAAACGCATCGCCGAACTGCGAGACTTCGATCCGTAAACAGTCAATGACCGTTATGAACCCCGCATCGGCGCTCTTTCCCGCGCAATAGAAGAGACGCTCGTCGCAGTGCCATCTAGGGGCCTAAAAGCGTTCAGCCTCTTTCGTAAACTGTCCAGAATTTCTCACCCGACCCGTCCTTTGGTGCCAGTTCCAGTTCGCAAGCCGCACCGAGAAACGATAGTCTTTTTTTTCGCAACCCAAAAAGGCAAAAGCGCGCCGCCTAGCAGGATAGACTAGGTTCGCACGCCAAGTCGGACAGACTTCTGCCGCTCGCCGAACGCTGCGATTCACGTCTGAACCAACCCCATTTTATTCCGGTTACCCGACCGGCCTGAGCCACCCGTAGCCATCGCCCGAGAGTTACCTAATACGCACGTCTTTAATGCGAATGCGCGAGGTTGCCGTAACTTTGGCGATCGATTAGAGAAGTGAATTGCGCCTTCCCTGAAATTCGACCGGGCCGAGACATCTTGCTGTAACAGGCGCTAATAGACGAGCCGCGATTGGGGCGATCGGAGTTTTCTCGTGAAGCCGATCGAGTTCCGTTTTTGCTTCTCAGCCTTGGGGACGCTCCTCCTCACCGCCGCCCTTGTCGGCGGAGGGGGATGTGCTTCGAACCAACAGTGCACCTCTGCCCAGGCCAATGCGCAAGCTTTTGGGGATGTCCCAAAGACCGTCCAAAAGACTGCGCCGCCGCTCCCCGAGCCACAGGACGACCCGCCCCTGGATGACACAAACCCCTCGGTTCTGGTCTATGAGGAAGCCTTCGGATATTTCGCAGCCGTTCCAAATACTGCTCAGCCGCTTCCCGAGCTCCTCTCTGCTCAGGACTATGAGCAATCCCTCGGAGATGTCCCAACCGCTCCTAACATGGCGACGGCGCTTCCAGAGCCGCCGGGCAGTCCCCCTGGGAGTCAGGAATCGATCGAGGACCCGCTCGCGCCTGTCAACGAAAAGTCATTCAACGTAAACCAGGGCATCGACGAACATGCGTTTCATCCGATCGTAAATGTTTGGATCAAGATAACCACGCCCGCAGTACGCAAGTGCATCAGCCGCTTCTTCGACAATACCGGGGTCGTTCCGCGGTTCACGAATGCGTTGCTTCAATTACGCTTCAAGTGGGCCGGCACCGAGCTGGCCCGCTTCGGACTCAACAGCACTATCGGCATCGCAGGACTTTTCGATCCTGCGGACAAATGGTTTGGGCTGAAGGAGCATGACAACAGTTTCGACATGACGCTGGCGCGGTATGGAATCGGAGGAGGATGGTACCTCATGCCGCCCGTGGGTGAGCCTTTCGACGTGCGCAAAGCGATTGGTTCTGCCGTAGATGGTCTGATGAATCCGATGAACTATCTCGTTCCGGGCAGCGCGCTGGTCTTTTCGCGGCTCGCACACGGCGTCGAAGCGCTCAACTCTCGCGCGGAGAGCCAAGGCGTCATTGATGATCTGCATCGTTTCTCTATCGACGAGTACGGAGCCGTGCAGGACGCCTTCACTCAGCAGCAAAAGAAGAAGGAAGAGACGGTACGAAATTCTGAGTAGTGGCTATGTGCGGGGACCTGACCTCTTTCTTGCTGCTGAGGGCGGGCCAATCGTCGGAACGTCAGCATAAGGAAATCCATGGCAGAGCCACAGGTTGAGAACGCCCCTTTGGCGCTCAAGCTCCCGCATCTCCCGCACCACGGTCTTCATTGGTTCGCTCGTGGTGGGAAAGGCCTCGATCATCCGACACTCGAACCGTTGTCGTTACTGAAAACTCAATCCGGCGTGACGAGGTTCTCCGCATGTGCTACTGGAACGCGTGATGCTCGAGTTCCTGACCAAGTTTCTGCTCATTGTCCGATCTCGGCCGCGTTCTCAGGCGAGACTGCAGGCTGAAATTCTGGTTCTGCGTCGGCAGGTGCTGATTCTCGGCCGCAAGTCTCCCTCCAGGGTACCGCTACGAAACCTCGACCGATTGATCATGGTTTGGCTGTACCGACTATTTCCAGCGCTTCTTAAGGCGATCACGGTGGTCAAGCCGGAAACGGTGATCCGCTGGCACCGGCGCGGCTTCCGCGCCGTTTGGCACTGGAAATCCGGGTGGTGCGGTGGCCGGCCAAAGATCGATCGCGAGGTCCGGGACTTGATTCGACGCATGAGCCGCGAGAACCCATTGTGGGGCGTACCGCGGATCCACGGCGAGTTGTTGATGCTCGGGATCGAGGTCGGTCAATCAACGGTAGCCAAGTACATGGGCCGGCGCGGTCGACCGACCTCACAGAGCTGGAAGACCTTCTTGCACAACCACGCTGCAGGCATCGCGTCCATCGACCTATTCGTGGTGCGGACCATTTCGTTCAAGCTGCTGTATGGTCTGGTGATTCTCGGCCACTTGCGAAGGCGGCTGATCCGGGTAGCCGTGACCACCAATCCGACCGCTGAGTGGATCGCCGGTCAGGTCACTGAAGCTTTCCCTTGG
>JASHQJ010000105.1 GCA_030037595.1 Candidatus Binataceae bacterium | reverse complement strand
GCGCTCGGCGTCGAACGCGAAGATGCGGCGAATTTCTCGTTCCTGATGGCAACGCCGATCATCGCTGGGGCAGGCATGCTCGAAATGCACAAGGCCCTGCACTCGGGGATGCATAGCCAGGTCGGTTTCGGGTTCCTTGCCTCGCTTGTTTTTGGCCTGCTCGCGATTGCCGGTCTGATTCATTACGTGCGCACCCGGACCTATCAACCGTTCGCCGTCTATCGCTTTATCGCCGCTGCATTTGTGTTGTTCGTCGCCTTCAAACGCTGATGCGCAACGAAGCGGAGACTGCGGACACCTTCTCGCGAACGGCTGATCACAAAGCTCGCCGCCAACGAGCGCTCAGGATCGGCCTCAGCCTCGCCATCGCAAGCACGATCCTTGGTGCCGGGCAGCCGGTAGCGATGCGCTTCGGAGCCGTGCACGTCGATCCCCTGCTCTTCTGTACCGGTGCGGTGATGTTTGCCGCCGTATGCGCCGTCGTTTGGCTCATCTCCAGCGGCGACCTTGCCCTCGTGTTCGACCCGCGCTATCGCGCGCGGCTCTGCACGATGGGCTTTTTCGGCACCGTGATGACGAGCCTCACCGTTACCTACGGCTTGTCGCGGATCAGCGCGGTCGTGGGAGTGCTGCTGATGCAGAGCGAACCGGTTTATTCCCTGGTGCTCTCGACCAGCTTCGTGGGTGAGCGGCCTTCGGCGCGCCAGGTATTCGCGACCGTCGTCATCCTTGTCGGCATTGCGTCGGTATTCGGCGCCGGATCGTTCTCACCGCTGTGGGCGGCAGGATTGGTCTTCATCACACCGCTCTTCTGGCAAACCTCGCATGTCATCGGTCTCAAGGTGATGCCGCCGCTGTCGCCCTCGACCGTCACCGGCGGACGGTTCATCTACGCGTCGATGTTCCTGACTGCGCTGCTCCTAATCTTCCGCGCGGACACGATTCATCAACTCGCCGACCAGACGTTGCTTGAGGTCACGATTCTGACCGGCGTCTTCATCTACTTCTTCGGCGCCCTCACCTGGTACGGCGCGATCAGCCGTCTCTCGCTCGCGTGGACGACGGCGCTCGTGGTGCCGGGAATACCCCTCTTGTCGATCTTGTTCGCCGTGATCTTTCTCGGCGAACATGCAACGCACCACGTGGTCGTCGGCATCCTGATCGCGATCGCGGGCGTGCTCACGCTCGTGATGGGCGCGGATGCGCACCGCCCGCATCCCTCCGACTCGGAGATGGCCGAGGCAATTCATCAGCCGATCGTGAGTTGATATTTCGATTTGACGCGGCGGTGGCGCGTGGTCTTAAGATGCATCAAATCACGCGCGCCCGCGCGACCTAAGAGAGGAAATTCCAATGGCCCGAATGATACGTCACGAACGCAACGCCCCCTACGAAGTTCCCGAAGGCACTGAGCTGCCGCTCTACATCTGCGCGTGCGGTCTCTCGAAGAACAAACCCTTCTGCGATGGCTCGCACAAGGCGACGCGCGACGAAAATCCTTCCGACGTCTATGTTTACGACGCCAACGGCAAGGACCGCGTGCGGGTCGTCAACCAGTACTGAATCGCTCTCGCGGTACTGAATCGTTCTCGAATCCGAAGCGGCCCGGCGCTCCGAGCGCCGAGCCGTTCTTCGATTCCGCGCGGCGCGCTCAGTGAGTCTCGACGCCGCCGCAGATATTGAGCGCTTGCCCAGTCATGTAGCCGCCGTCCTTCGAGGCCAGGAAGGCGACCACATCTGCCACGTCGTCTCCGCTCTCCATTCGGCCCATCGGCACCTGCGCGACGAATGTCTTCAGGACTTCTTCGCGATTCAAGTTGCGCGTCGCCCCGACCATGTTGATCAGCCCCTCGAAGAGCTGAGTCTCGACGAATCCGGGGCAAACCGCGTTGACGGTGATTCCGAACTGGCCGAGTTCTAGCGCGAGACTCCGCGTGAGACCGATCACTCCGTGCTTCGCGGCGCAGTAGGCCGCCATCCCGGGGCCGCCGCGCTTGCCCGCGATCGACGCGGTGTTGATGATGCGGCCGCCGTTGCCGGCCGCGATCATCTTCGGCGCAACGTGCTTAGAGCATAGAAAGGTCCCGGTCAGGTTGATTGAGACCGTCCGGTTCCACGAGTCGAGCGTCTGCTGCATCACTGGACCTCCGCCGACACCGCCGCCCGCGTTGTTACACAGGATATCGAGGCGGCCGAACTCCTTCGCCGCAGCCTCTACCATCGCGGAGACTTCCGACTCGTCGGTCACGTCGACCTTGACCGCGATCGCGCGGCGCCCGAGCTTCCGAACGTTAGCCACCACGTCTTCGAGCTCGGCGGCTTGGCCGAACTTCGCGTCAGGATACTCGGATATCGAGCGGCAATAGTCCGCCGCCACGATATGCGCCCCTTCGCGCGCTAGCCGCATCGCGATTGCGCGGCCGATTCCGCGCTCACGCGCGCATCCGGTCACGATCGCCACCTTGTCTTCAAGTCGCTGTGCCACTTGCGGATACTCCTGATGCTGCAGGCCTGGTCGGCGCGAACCGTGCGCCCTCCTGCTTATTCGGTTTGCTGCAGGTATGTTAATCGCGGGCCTTCGAACTTGCCAATGAACGAACCGAACGAACCCGCGCCGCGCTTCGACGATTCGATCAACTCGGCTGCAGCCGAGACCGCACGCGATTCGGGCGAAACAGTCGAGCGAATCCCGCACTGGCTCGCTACGATCGCCGCGCCGCGCAACGCCCTTCCGCTCCTGATGATCGCGACAATCGCGCTCTACCTCGTGAACCTCGGCGGCTATCCGCTCTACACGAAGGGCGAGCCGCGCGAGGCGGTGACGATCTATGACATCGTGCACGGCGGCGGTTGGATTCTGCCGGCGCGCGCGGGAGTCGAGATTCCCTCGAAGCCGCTCCTGATGCACTGGCTCGCCGCGCTCGTGTCGCTCGTCACCGGCGTCACCGAGTTCAGCGTGCGGTTGCCGACGGCAGCGCTCGGAATCGCGGGCGTGCTCGTCTGCTACTTCTGCGGCCGGCGTCTGTTCGACGACGTCTCGGCGTTCTTCGCTGCGCTCATGATGGCGACGACGGCGCAATACCTGCAAGCCGCGACGGGAGCTCGCGTTGACATGACGCTGACCTTTTTCATGGAGGTCGCGTTCTTCGAGTTCATCCTGATGGCCGAGGGACTGACCGAGCGACGGATGCTCTTTTACGTTGCGATTGCGTGCGCGATCCTGACCAAGGGACCCGTCGGCGGCGCGTTGCCCCTGATGGTCGCGATCATCTGGATTGCGCTGAAGCGGCGCTTTAGCGTCGTTCGCGACCTCGCGCTCGTGCGCGGTGCGATCGTGGTCATCGTGCTCGCGGGCGGATGGTATCTCGGTGCGCTGATCGAAGGCGGCGAAGCATTCTTCCGCAAGCAGATCCTCGCCGAGAATCTTTATCGCGTGGTCGCCAGCGCTGCTGTTCACGAGCCGCACGCGCATTCGTTCTACTACATGGAAGGCGCGCTGCTGGCGGGCTTCTTGCCGTGGACGATTGTCGCGCCGATTGCAACTCTTCTGGCACTTCGCAGGCCGCGCGCGCTCGACTCGCGCCTCTCGTACTTCGTGATCTGGTTCGTCGCGGTCCTCGTCTTTTACAATCTGCCGCAGAGCAAGCGCGGCGTTTACCTGCTGGCGCTCTATCCCGCACTCGCGCTGCTGATCGGAGTCTATCTGGCCGACGCGATCGTGTTTCGCGACGCGGCGCGCCGCTGGATCGCGGCAACGACGCGCGTCGTCGGTATCGCGACGATAGTCGCAGGCGCAGGAGTACTCGCCGCGCTCGCGACCCTGGCGAGATCGCCCGAGCTGTTCCGCACCGCACTCGTACCTTTCGATATTGAAGCTCCCGGCTTCCCTACGATGCTCGTCACGGCGGTCAACGCAGGAAGCATGGTAAGCATCGGAGTGCCGATAATCGCGCTAGTGATCGGCGTGTGGCTCCTGCTCTCGCGCGCGGCAATCGAACGATTGGTTCTCGCGATGGGCGTGACGATGATCCTGATCGCGCTTGCCGCAAACGTCGTGGTTGTACCCGCAATCGCCAACACCCTCTCGCTCAAGAACTTCACGATCGAAGCAATGAAGGAAGTTGGCGGCAGCCCCTGCGCGTATCTCGACGCGCTCAACTACGACGTAGCTTTCTACAGCGGCCGTTCGATGCCGATCGTGCGCGCGCGCGACAAGGCACTCCCGGATTATTTGATTTGCTGGCGGGCGTACTATTTCGGCAGCGGCGCCGCGTTCCGCGACCACTACCAGATCATCCTGACCAGCAATCCCACTTCACTTGATGGCAGCGATGAGATGGTCCTGCTCCAGCGCCGTCGCTCTTTGGAGATACCCGAGACCCACCTGGCGTGATTGCGACTGCTAAGCCTACGACAACTTCTCTTTGCGGGCGGCGCTCACGGCAGACACGAGGCGCGGCAGGATCTCAGCCGACGGGCCGCGCAGGCTGATATCGCAGATGCGCGAAATCTCCGATTCGTAGAGGTTCACCTCGATAAGTGCGCCGCCGCGTTGCTTAACCTCGATCGCGAAACCGGCGGCGGGATACACCGTGGCTGACGTACCCGCGACGATCACGAGGTCCGATTTCGCGGCGTGCTTCGCGCATTCATTCAGCACGTCGATCGGAATCGGCTCGCCGAACGACACGGTATCGCTCTTCAACATTCCGCCGCATTCGGGACACTCGGGCGGCAGCACTTCGAGGTTGACCGCATCGGACGGAACCCGCCGCACGCAGTCGAGGCACCGAATGAGCGTCCAGTTGCCGTGGATCTCGGCGAGCGAGCGCTGCCCCGCCTGCCGATGCAAATCGTCGATATTCTGCGTGATGAGGAAACGCAGGATGCCGAGCTTCTCCAGATCAACGAGTGCGTGATGGCCGGCGTTCGGCTTGGCGACGACAAGTGGCCGGTAGAGTTCATCGTTGCGCCGCGAGAGCCGCTCCTCCCAGGCCTTCTTCGGATCCTGCAGAAAAATCTGGAAGCCATTCATCGGCGGCTCGCCGTACTTGGTCCAGAGTCCGCCCGGCCCCCGAAACGGGGGGATGCCGCTTTCGACCGACATGCCGGCGCCAGTGAGCGCGATCGGATAGCGCGCCTCGAGAAGCATCTCGACCGCTTCCCGGATCTCAGCGTCCGTCGCCCGCCGTTCTTCGTCTGCCATGTGATTTCTCCGGCGCCCCTTCACACCACGGCGCACGAAACGAAAGTGAATGCGTACACGGCCAGCCCCGTTTGCTCGGTGCCGAGCGTGAGCGCTCCTGCCATAACAGATTCGTTAGCAACCAGACTATACATCCGCGGCTCACTCACCCTGATGAACGCACGCCCATTTTCGATCTGCACATCGTCGCCGATTCGTTCGCCCTTGCCGACCTTCAGTTCGGCGCGAATCGTTGCGCCGGCCGGCGGCGCCATCACGAGATTCACGTCCTTCGAGGTGTAGCGAATCGAGAGCGCCGCACCTGGCGCCTCGGCTCGCGCGAATTCCTGCTCAACCCGCCATCGTCCGTCGAGGTAGCACAGACCCTCCATCCGACGGCCCGGATCGACATAGCTCACCGCAACATCCCGGCTGACGCCGGAAGGATTGCCGAACTGTCCCCGCGAGTAGCCAAGGTAAAGCTCGGGCGTGACGCGGTAGCACACGGCGCCGGGCGCGTCGTCGCCGCGAAGCGGCGCCATTGGCGCCGGCAGCTCCACAGAGTGATTCAAGTCCTTGAGCGCGTGCTGAATCGCGTCTTCAATCTCGCCGTAGGAACCCTCGCCGTATTGGTAGTAGCGGATACGGCCGTGACGATCGACCAGGTACTTGGCCGGCCAGAAGCGGTTCGAGTATGTGCGCCAGATCGCATAGTCATTGTCGAGGACGATTGGGTATTCGAGGCGAAAGCGCGCGACCGCATCGGCAACGTGCGACGCTTCCCGCGCGAACGAAAACTCGGGCGCATGCACGCCGACGGTCACCAGACCGCCGCCGGCATAGCGGCGATTCCATTCGGCGACATATGGCAGCGTGCGGATACAGTTGACGCACGTGAAATCCCAGAAATCGATAAGCACGACGGCACGGCCGCGGAGCGCGCGAAGACTGATCGGCCCGCCTTGAAGCCACTTTCCGCCTTCGAGTTCAGGCGCGTAGATCGTTTCCGCCAGCTGTGGCATCAGCGGGGTTGTGAAAGGAACTCCTCGATTGCGAAGCGTAGCACAGGCCGTGTTTTGCACTGAACCGGGTTTGACGAAGCGCGCCGTGCGCGATACTGAGGGCCAATGAGCGGCAACGTCAGCGTCGTTGTGATCGCGTCGCCCGCCCAGCTCGAACAGGCGTGGGCAATACGCCGCCGCGTGTTTATCGAAGAGCAGCATGTGCCGGAGGAAATCGAACTCGACGAAGACGACCGGCTCGCGTTTCATGCGCTCGCATTCCTCGACGGCGTAGCGGTCGGGACAGGCAGGATGGTTTTTCAGGGCGACGACAAAGTGAAAATCGGCAGGATGGCGGTGCGGTCCGACCTTCGCGGCTCGGGAATCGGGCGCGAGATTCTGTTGTTCCTGATGAACGAGGCACGCGCCCGCGGCTTCAAAAAAGCGGTGCTGCACGCGCAGGTCACGGCAGAGGGGTTCTATCTGAAGTGCGGCTATCGTCCGATCGGC
Source organism: Candidatus Binataceae bacterium (assembly GCA_030037595.1). GTDB lineage: Bacteria > Desulfobacterota > Binatia > Binatales > Binataceae > JASHPB01. Next base: position 807 of record JASHQJ010000105.1, on the reverse strand, counting down.
GGTGTGTTCGACGAGGCCGGTATTGCGCATCGCAAGATGGGACGGGATTTGTAGCGCTCAACGTACCTTACGAATCCCTGGCCCCTTCCTTTACGGGCGAGGATTTGGGAGCGGCGGCCCACGGCGTGCGGCTTCCGCCGAAGGGTCAGCCGCGCAAGAGGCTATTGTAAATCGCTTCACGAGGGGGATCGGTCAATTCAGCGTCGCGGCGAAGTCCTCGATTGTACGCGCGACCTTGGCCGGCATCTCGAGCAGCACATGATGATGCGCTCCTGCGATCGTCACAAGCTTCGCGTGACGATTTGCTTCAAGCGCGCGCTCCACACCCTCGACCGTCATGATACGGCTCCTTTCGGCGCGCACCAGGAGCGTCGGAATCGCGATTGCCTTGAGTGCGCTTAGCACGTCGAGACCATCGCGGCCGAAGAAACTCTCCCGATCGAATTTCAGCGTCCAGCGGCCCTCCTCTGTGCGCGCGAGGCTTCGCTCAGCGACCTCAGCAAGTATTTCGGGCACGATCTCGCCTTCGTTGGGCATCAGCCGGTAGCGCTTTTTCGCAGTCTCGAGGTCGGGATAGGTGACGATCGGGAGCGCCTTAAGATGGCGCAGATAGCGATCGCGCCCCTTGCTCGAGATGATCGCCGAGTCGATCGCGATCGCGCCGCGCGCCGCGTGACGATGCGCCGCCGCGAACGCGAGCACGCTCAGGCCGCCCATGCTGTGTCCGGCGACAATTGGTTTCTCGCCGCCGTGCATCACATGCGCAATTAACTTCGCGAGGTCTTCAGCGTAATGCGCGGGAGTGTA
>JASHQJ010000104.1 GCA_030037595.1 Candidatus Binataceae bacterium | reverse complement strand
CTGCCGTCGTCTCCCCCTTCAGGAGGCTCAGCACCAGTGCCGCGCGACGCTTGGCCGTCCAGCGCTGTACTTCCTCGGAGTGCTGTTCGTCTGCCATTTGCCACCTCGCCAGGTCTCTCGACCTTGTACTATTGGTGGCTCGATCTCAAAGGGGAGCAGGATACGCGTGCGGTAGGTCTTGTGAGGTTCTCGACCGATGCTTCAGCCTGGAGCGCGACAGGGTCAGAGGTTGTCAGTTCCCAAAACCTGGTCCACGCGGATTGATTGGTGATTTCTAGCCACGGGCGATAGGCCGCACGCATGGCGATGTCGATCGAAGCGGCCTCGATCAACACCGGCGAACCTCGAAGCCGCACCGAACTAGTGCTCGAAATGATCGCGCTCCGCGATCAGATTGCTGTGCTGAAGCGCAGCGGAACTCGCCGCCCAGCGGTCTTTGGGATCGCCTGTTCTGGATCTCGTTGTCGTGGTGGTGCCCACGCCGGGCGGAAAGCCTGCTGACTATCCAGCCGAGACGGTCAAGCGCTGGCGCCGCAACGGCTGGTCGGGGTTGAGGAGAGCGTGCTATGCCATCACTCAGATCAAGCGCAAACGGGTGGAAGAGATTTTCGGTTGGATGAAGACCATCTGACGGCCTGAGCGAAACCCGGCATCGGGTGCCGACTGAGTCGCTTGGGTGTTTACCTTTACGGCCCGCCGCCTACAACTTGGTGACGATGGCAACCTCTTGCCAATCGCCACCTGATGCCAAGACTCAAACCTGTCGGCGCGCCCTGCTGTACTGGTCCTTAGTCAATAACACTAACAACTACCCAGTGGACCAATTCATAACTAACCGGCCTTTTTCCGCGCCCCGCTAGGGGGCTCCAGCCGCGGATTCCTTGTCCAGCGATATCGCGATAGCTTGATAGACGCCGATTACTAGTTCGTCGCCAACCTTCAACTGTTTGAGTTTTTCAGGGTGCCTCGCTTTGACCGTTTGGGTGCATCCGTCGGCGGCTCTCACTGTCACGGTCCCATTTGTCTGATCGATCGCGTCCACAGTGACAAGAAAGTTCGTCTGCTCCTCGCGGGTAGCCCCCGGCACTTCGCCCGGCTTGGCCGTCGTTAGCCCACTCGCCAATGTGGCAGCCTGTACGTTTTCGCCAGGCTTCTTATTCCGGATATTGATAACCTGGTAAAAGCGAGCGACAAAGGGTTCGCCGACCTTCGCCGCATCAAGGTTATAAGGGTTCATGACGTTGATCGTCAATTTCCGCCCATCCGGTCCCTCAAGTGTCACCGTTTTATCGAGCCTGTCGACGCTAACGATTTTGCCGTGAAAAGTCACTACAGTCTCGTATTTCCCCGGCGCCGGCGTCTCCTCTGGCGCTGCTGACTGCGCCCACGCATAATTCAAGCCCAGGCAGAATATCAGTGCTGCTGAAAATGGAACTGCCAACTGCTTAGCCATGATCCGCTCCTTCGTTTGGATTGACGTAGAGAACAGTTACTCATGGATTGACGAGCAAATTTGACGTGCCGAGGTCTGCTGGATTTTAATCCCATTTAAGTGTCCTCAGGGCCAGGTTTAGGCCAAACCTGTATCCGATCGACACATCCTGGTGAATCCGAATGCGTCAGGCTCGGGAAATCGTAATCAATCGAGAGAAGTTCAGATTGTGCTTGGTCGTTACCGAAAACTTAAATTTGAAGATACTGATGATGGAGCCCGCCCAGGATCGGAACCGAACAGGATCTTACTGACCGTTTGCCGGCGCCGGAAAAGCGGAGAGTTCTTGTTGAGCGATAAGTGAGTGCGGATCCGTTACCCGATCGCCCATTACCCGATCGCGCCTTCCATCGCCCCAAGTGACGCTTGGGCCAGAACTACAGAGGCAAATTGTGGAGGTTGTTCTGGAGCCTTAGTTTGCCGTCCGGCTGCTCTGCCGCGAGCTTGGCTATACGACGCTTCTCTGCCAGCAGTGCGCGAGCCCTCACTAAGTTGGGATACCCTAGACGTGCCCAGAACGCCGCTCTGAGCCGCCCCCGCGGCTTGAGCGCGCATCCCGATCCCCTCTTCTCGCGATTTTGCTGAACTTGACGCACACAACTGCCCCAATCAGCCAGTGACTCGCCCGCGGCGCTCGAAGACCAGTTTCAACTCAGCGAGCAGAGTGCGGCAGGCTGCTTGACAGCAAAACGTACGCAACCCCTTGGTGATTTGCTGCCGAGTAATCATGCGCTTCTCTTGTTCCGGAAAATTGGCGCTGTCGAAGTCAGGCGGAAGTGCGGGCGCTCATCGATTCTCGTTCCGCCGCCATCCGCCTGCCCCCCATCGCGGGGCAACCAGGTCAGTCGTTCCTCGTCCGGTGCATCGAACTCCCTGCCGAGCTTAGTCTGTTTGTTGTGCTGGTCGTCCTCGCGCGTCGCAAGCATGATCTCGAGCGTCGACAGTAGCTCGTGACACCGGCAATGACAGCCAGGCGCCCGTAGAGGGCGAAGATCACATCCCAGAGTGCCGCGTCATCGCTGCGCGGCTTCCGAATCGTTTGAGGTCGCCTTACTGCAGTCGCGATCGCCATTGCTATCCATCCACCGACGGCCAAACTAATTGTTCATACACCCAGGGCATGGAGGGTGGATGCTGGCGTAATATCAGTTAAACTGGTCGAAAAGCATCCCTAAAGAACTGGGGTTCTTCAATTAGTTCAACGGATCGTTCATGCGAACCAATCCTTAAAGTGGAGGGGAACGAGTTGAAGCGAATCATCTCAGTAATGATTGCCCTCGCTTTTGTGTTCGAAGCGAACATTCCAGGTGCAATAGCCCAAGCCAACGGCGGCTCCGGTATGGTAAGCGTCGTCACAACGTTCTTCGCAGAAGCCAATGCCCACAACATCGGATGCGGCGGTCTCGGCGATCGCAGCCAGATCGATAAAGGCGCAGCGTCCGCGCTTTTTGTCGAACGACCGTCGGTGACCGACGTAGTTCCTCCATGGCACTGGGAAGGAGCAACAGCTTTTAAAGATTGGATGGCTGACTTGGCAACCTATTGCACTAAGCACAAGGATACCGACTTGAAATTCACTCTGGGGAAGCCACTCAGCGAGGAAGTTGATGGAGACCACGGCAATGTAATCGTGCCGCTGGTATTGGACTTCAAAGAAGGGGGCAAGCCGCTGCGAGCCAATGGCTTGGCCAATGTGGTGTTGCTGAAAGATCGCGAAACCTGGAAAATCTCGGCGTTTACCTTCACTCAACAGTAGATACTCTGAAGGCCCCCGAGGGCGGTCGACGCACGAAGAACTCGATTGGCTTGCCATACAGTCTGGCGAATTCGGCTAATTCAATCACGTCGACGCGGCGCTCTCCCGATTCGCACTTGGACACGTAGGATTGAGGGTAGCCAAGACGGTTCGCCACCGTCGCCTGGGTGAGATTTGCTTCCTCCCGCGCTTTCCGGAGACGAACGAGAAATCGATGATACGCATCCGAATGGTGACTTCGGGTCGATCTTCCGCCTCGGGCCGACATCCGGCCGCGAGGCTATATTCCCAATTCGGATATCCCGAATTAGGATAAATCCACCATGCAGCACTACTGGGCATTCTTGCCTGCCATAAAGACTCGCGGAGGCAGTACACCGGTTTTCAAAATCCTGACGAGCTTGGCGATTTTGGTTTCCGTGGTCCAATGGACAGCGGGATGCGCGGCGGCACACGATCCTGTACGGGAAATGATTCAACAAAGTGCGCAGCAGAAGAATCAAGCAGCCGCAGAGTGCAACCAAGAAATCAGTGCGGTCGCCGATTTCTACGGTAAAAACGAGGATATCATCCAGGCTGAAACGAAAGCCCTGAACGA
>JASHQJ010000103.1 GCA_030037595.1 Candidatus Binataceae bacterium | reverse complement strand
GCCCCTCGACACGTCCTACGACGCGACCAAGTGCCCATGACCTGATTCTCAGCGAAAAACGACTGGGCGGGCGGTGCAATGCCGTCGGCCCTTCGTGACCCCTTCAAAGTGAAACGGGCCAGCGATACGCATCGCCAGCCCGCACGCCAACCGGGAAAAGGGGGGCAAACCCCGATTAGCGCCCCCCTTCTATCGCGTTGTCTCGACGCGACGCAAATGAGTCTCTTTGCGGCGGTAGACGGGGTCGCAGTATCTCGCGGTCGAATCGTGGCTCTGGCGGCGTCTGAGGCCCAGCAATGGGCGTTCTAATTGGCGTAGTCTTTCGGTCCTACTCGAGTCAGTTGGGCTTGATTTTCGATCCTCTCGCTTCTACAGAAACTAATGCTTCTTGACGGAGGGAGGCGGACTGAAACGGGTCCCGAGCAGGATCGAGGCATATGAAGGCGAACCCAGTCATTATCGTTCCAGGAATCATGGGCTCGGAGTTATCACTCGATGGCTGGCCCATATGTCAGGCAAAGCCTTTGGTCGCACTTCGCCCACTGCTCAATCCCGCGTTGCTGTTGCCTTGGGTTCCATTACAGCCGGGGCAACTCATGGGCGGCGGTCCGTATAGTCACCTTGTCAACTTCTTGCGGCGAAAGGGCTACACCAACGACGACCTTTTTTTTGTTTGCTTACGATTGGCGCCTCGGCATCGCTTCCGCGGCGGAGGAACTCTCTCATTTCGTCGATAATACAGTCCGTCGTGGATCGCAGATTGTTTTCCTTGCTCACAGTTTGAGATGTTTGATCGTCCGATTGGCTATCATCAAGGAATTGGTGCCCTAAGTGAAGGTTAAGCTCGTAATAGCTGCGGGTCCGCCATCGCTTGGAGCAGCGAAAGCGTTTAGGGGTGTCTTCGAATTTCCTAAAATCCATTGGTATTTGAACTTCATCGTTGGTCTCTCGCGATTTGTTCGGCCCAGTCTGATAAAAGAACAGTACCTCGAGCCGTTCCGTATGAACCTGTTGTCGTTTGCCGCGAACGGAATAACTTGAGAACTCGTCTTGACAGAGACTCCACCGGCACCGCGGCAAAACTCATATTTAGGGGGCGCCTTCGCATCTCGGATGTTGGCCCGGGTGAACACATCTTGGAACTGCACGGACGCTCCGATCAACAAGCGATTGCGACAGCGAGTCTTTTGGTAATCCAAGAGAACGATGTTGCGTTCGCCGAGCGAACGTTCCCTAGAGACTGAAAGTCCTCAGCGCGTTTAGGCTGAAGCATGCAGCGGAACGACGGTCCCGCCACTCTTAAGTCCGTCCAGGTAGTCGCTCCACGTCTGCATCATGCGACGCCGCTCCGCCAGATATTCCGCTCGATTGTATGCGCCTCGCACTTCGTCGCGTTCGGCGTGCGCGAGCTGTCTCTCGATCGCGTCGGCTGGCCAGCCCATTTCGTTGAGCAGCGTGCTCGCCATAGTGCGGAAGCCGTGCGCTGTCATCGTGTCGCTGTCGAAGTCCAGGTAGCGGAGCGCGGCTCCGATCGCGTTCTGACTCATCGAGCGAGCGATATTTCGCGCTCCGGGAAATACGTAAGTCCCCGAACCGGTCAGAGGCTTGAGTTCAGTCAGCACGGCCAACGCCTGCCTAGATAGCGGCACGAGGTGCTCGCGTCGCATCTTCATTTTCTCGGAGGGAATGCGCCACGTCGCGTGGTCGAAATCGATCTCGGCCCAGGTCGCTTTGCGGACCTCACCGGGCCTCTGAAAAGTCAGCGCTGAGAGCTTCAGCGCGCAGCGAACAACAAAACTGCCTTGGTATCCATCGATCGCGCGCATCAACCTCGTTACATCGGTAGGCGTGGTCAGTGCAGCGTGATGTTTCTCGACAACCGGGGTGAGCGCTCCTTTCAGATCAGCGGAAGGATCGCGCTGAGCGCGTCCCGTCGCGATCACGTATCTGAAAACCTGACCGCAAACCTGTTTGATGCGATGCGCGGTTTCGATTGCTCCGCGAGATTCGACCCGCCGCAGGGCGGTCAGCAACTCAGGCGATGTGATCTCTTCGATGCGTCGCGACCCAAGCCAGGGGAAGACATCGCGTTCGAGTCGGCCGATCACAGTCGAGGCATGGTTCGGTGCCCAAGCCGAGGAGAATTTCTCGAACCACTCGCGTGCGACCGCTTCGAATCTATCGCCGCGCTGGCGCTTGGCGTTCTTCCGCTCGAGGCCGGGATCGATGCTGGCGGCAATCTTCTTCCGCTCGTCGTCTCGCCTATCGCGCGCCTCCTTCAGCGACACCTCGGGGTAGGTGCCGAGCGCCAGCAGTTTTTCCTTACCGCCGAATCGATACTTTAGCCGTCACCATTTGCCGCCCGTTGGCGTGACCAGCAAGTAGAGTCCTTTCTCGTCGAAGAGTTTCTTCGGCTTGGCGTGTGCCTTCGACCGCTTGATCTTGGTGTCGGTTAGCATTTCGTTGCTACCCCCACAGAAAATGCCGAATACCCCTGGAGTTACCCCCACCTACCCCCAGATGTAAATGGACTCCATTGGACTTTACGAGATGACAGAAACACCTGAAATCGCGATATTCTCGCGATAATCGGATGTTGCTGGACGGCTTTGAATTCCTATTTGGTGGAGGCGGGGGGAATTGAACCCCCGTCCGAAGGCAGTCCGGCGATGGCCACTACACGCTTAGTCCGCGATTTTGAGCTCGCCCCGGCGCCGCCCACGGACGGGCTGCGTCAAAGCCAGCCAGTTTGATCTCGAGCCACCGTCCAACTGGCGAACGACAGCGCCCCAGCCCGCTAAATGACGCCCAGACCCGCCGCCGCGGGCGCGCGGCGGCTGGACGCTAGCGGCCCTTAGGCCGCCAGAGCGTAACCGTTATTGTCTGCGGGTAAATTTCGCAGTCTGTCTGTTTAACGGGCCGACAGTACCCCGGCGTGCGACCATGACCTTCTTGTCTTCGTCGAATCCGGTTCGCCCCCAGTGGCGGACGTCGTATTGACGTTTGAGTCGGTCAGAAACGGTTACTCACTTAATTTAGGGACGGGACTGACAGCGCGCAACGGTATCCGCCGGCGCCTTTCGGCTTCCGGCTGTCGGAATTCCGTCTCCAGTGGCCGCTGCTTCAGGGCGTTTTGACTCCTGTATTGTCGAAATCGCGACCTCATCGAAGCTTAGACAATCGCCGAGACAAATCGCCTTGTTGTTGTCTCTGCACGATGGTATTCATTGCTGCCGTTAGCGTTACACGTGACTTCGCAGCGTCAGTTGGCATAGCGCGCGTCTTGGTGGCAAGACCAGGATCCAAGCAAAGGCGGTGTTGATGTCGTCTCGCGATATTCGTTCTTCTCGCAGTGCCTGGATTGCTGTCCTCCTCGGCGCAATCGTCGTCGTGAGCATACTCGCTCGTGACCGCGACCAATCTCCGCGCCCGAGTACCGACGCTGCGGTGCGCTCGGACACAGCCCGCAAGGTTTCCGCCCTTCCTCTATATTTCGAACTCAACGAGGGTCAATCCGATCGTCGCGTGCGCTATCTTTCCCGCCGCGGCGACTACGCGATCTTCCTGACTGACGACGCCGCCGTTTTTTCGATGATCGGTACCCTGCGTCATGGCGGCCAAACAACGCTCGCCTCATCGGCACTCAGGATTCGCCTGGCCGGCGCGAATCAGCATCCGCGAATCGACGCTCGCGACCAGCTCCGCGGCCACGTCAATTACCTGATCGGCAAGGATCCCTCGAAATGGCATCGCGACGTGCCGATCTTTGCCAGCGTCGTTTACCGCGACGTTTATCGCGGCGTCGATCTCTCGTACTACAGCGCCGACGGTGAAATCGAATATGACCTGACGGCAGCGCCCGGCGCGGAGCTTGACCAAATCAAGTTCGCTATCGAAGGCGCCGACGCGAGCCTCGATGGCGAGGGCAATATCGCACTCGCGACCGCGGCCGGCACGCTCACGCTGCGCAAACCTGATATTTATCAGGAAGATACCGACGGGAACCGGACCGAGGTGCGAGGGGAGTTCCGGCTCGGCGCCGATGCCATGAGCACGGACGGCGTCGCGACTCGCGAGGTGACACTCGCGCTCGGCGATTACGACAAATCGCGCGCCGTCGTGATCGATCCGCAGCTCGTATATTCGAGCCTTATCGGCGGAACGGGCACGAATCCCAAGGGGACGCCGAACTCCGGACCAAACCTCGCCTACAACAACTTCAACGTGTTCCCCAATACGATCGGAGGGGTCGTCCTGGCCGACGCGAGCTTGGGCGTGGCAACCGATAGCTCGGGCAACGCCTATATCGCCGGAACGAGCTACTCAGTTGATTTCCCGGCGACGACGGGAGCTTTTCAGACCACGCCAAAAGGCGGTAACACTCCGCCGAACCCGAACGCGATTGTCGCGAAGTTCGACCCGAACCTGAGCGGCGCCAATTCGCTAATCTATGCGACTTATCTCGGCGGATCGGGCGATACCACCTCGGGCGACGGGGGCAAGGGCAACGGCGACCTCGCCAACGGGATCGCGGTTGACCCCAACTTTGATGCCTACCTGGTGGGCTTCACATTCTCAAGCGATTTCCCCACGCCGTCATGCGGTAGCTGGGGCAGCACGAAGAACAGCCCGGCGACAGTGGACAACGGCTTCGTCAGCGTGCTGAATCCCAACGGCAACGGCCTCGAGTACTCCTGCTTCATCAACGGCAGCGCAGGCGCGGCTGCCACACGCGTCGCGCTCAACCCATCCTCGTCAAGCTGCAGCAACTCGACCAACTGCGACGTCTATATCGCGGGCTCGACACCGACGCTCAACAACAAAGGCACCGATTTCCCGGCGACCTCGAACGCGTTCCAGACTACTAACCCGGATACGCACCAGAATGCCGCCGCCTTCTTCCTCGTCGTGAATGCGGGCGGAGGCTCGCCGCTGTATGGAACGTTTTACGGCGGTACGGGAATCGCCAGCAGCGAGCCCGATACGGTTCAGTTCGGCGGCGAGGGCGCACTCGGGATCACGGTCGATTCATCCGGCAACGGCTACATGACCGGCTACACGTTCTCGACCGATCTGCCGCTGTCGGCCAGTCCCGCGCAGAGCTCGAACAACGCCGCGGGCGTTGGACTGATCAACGCATTCGTCGCCGAGTTCAATCCGAGTGCGAGCGGTAGCTCGTCGCTGATTTACTCGACCAATTTTGGCGGCAGCGGCGTCCCGTACACCTCGGGACCGCCCACCGAGCTCGCGCAAGGCGATGTCGGCACGGGGATCGCCGTCGACGCGAGCGGACATATCTTCATAATCGGCAGCGCCTACTCGACCAACCTCTTCACCACGGCCAACGCCTATCAACCCAAGAACGCAGGCGCGACCAACGGCGCGGATAACGCGTTCCTCACCGAGTTCGATACCACCAAGGCCGCCGGCACTTCACAGATCGTGTACTCGACCTACTTCGGGGGCGCCGGACAACAGCAATCAGTCCTCAACTCGATTGGCGAATTCCCGGCGGGCCTCGCGCTCGATTCGAGCGACCGCGTCTTCTTTGCCGGCACGACCGCGTCACTCAACCTGCCGCTCTCGTCGAACGCGTGTCAACTCTTCATCCAGAACCAGCTGCTAAGTCCTTTCGCCACGATCCTGGATCCGTCGCAGACCGGCAGCGCGCAACTGGTGTTCTCCACTTATCTTGGCGGCACCTCGAACAAGGGCGACATCGCGGGCGACGTGAAGACCTTCAACGGCCTCATCTATGTCACGGGTTTCGCGAATTCGAACGACTTCCCGAGCACCGACAACGCCTTCCAGCGGACCAACAACGCTTTCGCGAACGGGTTCACCAATGCGTTCATCTCTTTGATCGATCCGACCAGCTCTGTCTGCCCGACGCCGACCACCTCCGCGACGGCGACGCCGACCCCCTCCGCGACGCCAACGGTGCTGCCCGGACCAACCGGATTCAGCGCGCCCCGCAACCTAAAACTCACCGGGGCACCCGGCTCGACAGTCAACGCGCCGTTCTCGGCGGTCAACCGCACTGGAGTTTCCGAAACGATCAACTCGATCACGGTCTCGCTCGGCAACCCACCGATCTTCTCCTCGATCACGATGACCACCGGGTCGCAATCCGTGACTGTCAGCTCGCCGGGCATCAGCAGTGTGTTCACCTTCAATCCGGCGATCGCGCTGGCGAACAACGCGACGGCGAATTTCAATCTCGCGATGACGCTTGCGGGCAGCGGCGCCTCTAATGATTCGTCCGCACGCGTCGCCTACGCGTCGATCATGCCCGAATCGAAATCGAAAACGGGCGGCACGATGCCACTCGTTGCAGCTCTGATGCTGATCGGCCTCGGTCTGACGGTCTGGCCGGCGAACAAGCGGGCCAAGATCGCACTCGCCGCGCTCGCCGTCGTGATCATGGCGGCGACGCTCGGCGGATGTAGCGGCGGCGGCGGTGGCGGAGGCGGCAGCACGTCGACCAGTTCGTCGGTGTTCGTGGCGACTGCGGTCGCGACCGGCAACGGCGGCGCGCTCTCGAACGTGCCGCTGAAGGTGGCGTCCGTCACGCGACAGTGATTCTTGGGGAGCAGCCGAATTAGATCGGGACCAGGCCGCGGCATGTCGCGCAGATGACTTGCTGGACTCCGTCGAGATAGCCGCTGCCCGCGAACCCTTGCGACACGGCTAGCACGATGCGGTCGCGTTTGCCGTCAGCGCGCGCCGGATTCTCTTCATCCTCCACGATGGCGTGTCCCGAAGTCCTGCAGTTCGGGCAGAAGAGCCGCGCTTTGAATATCTCGCGTTCGGACGTGACGATATTTCGACGATAGCGCATGCATAGCAGGCGATCGAACCGGCAATGGCGGCGGCTTGCTTTCGCGCCTCGTAGATCACGCGTAACATCAGGGATTCGCCAACGATGACGACGTGCGCCGAGCGATCACGGCGCATAGGCTTCGGCGAATGCAGATGGCGCAGGGCAAGGACAAAAAGCGCGACGACGGCTTCGACCTCGTGGCCGAGAATCGAAAGGCGCGCCACGACTTCTTCATCGAGGAGGCGGTGGAGGCCGGGATGGCGTTGACCGGGACCGAAGTGAAGTCGCTGCGCGCGCATCGCGCGAATCTCCGCGACAGCTACGTACGCATCAAGAACGGCGAAGCGTTCCTGCAGGGCGTTCACATCGGCGCCTACGCACCGGCCGGACAGTTCAGCCACAAGGAGACGCGCGATCGCAAGCTCCTAATGCACCGGCGTGAAATCGATCGCCTCTGGGGACGGGTGCGCGAGCGCGGCTACTCGATCGTCCCGCTCAAGATTTACTTCAAGGATGGCCGCGCCAAGGTCGAGGTCGGCCTCGCCAAGGGCAAGCACGCTTACGACAAGCGCGAGGCGATCGCGCGCAAGACCATGCGCCGCGAAATCGAGCGCGAGCTGAAAGGCCGCAACCGCTAGTCCGCCGCCACCGCGATCCCGGCGGCGATCGCGTCTTTATTGGTTTACAAAGTTTACCGCGGACCAAGTTGGCCGTCAGCTGTTCAGCTTTGTTGACTCGCCTTTTGACCTTGCTTTTTTGGGCTCATCCTAAATGAACCGAATGGCGCGACAATAGCGCGCCATTCGTGTAACCTTTCGCGTCCAAATGATCGCGCCCGTCCAACCCGCCCCCGGAGCCAATCAGCGCATGCGCAGGTATAATCATCCTCGCAGGGAATTCAGCATCCACACGCTAGTCCGCGGGCTGATGCTCGCAACGCTGATCTTCGCGCTGATACCGGTGCGCATCGCGCACGCAGCCGCGCCCTCAGTCGTGCGCTTCTCGCCTCAGGGCACGGTCAAAGGCGTGCGGCAGGTGACCGCGCGATTCTCCGTGCCGATGACGCCGCTCGGCGATCCGCGGGTTTCCGTCTCTCCGTTCGATATCAATTGCCCCGCGAAAGGCACCGCGCGATGGATTGACAGCTTCAACTGGTCATTCGACTTCTCAAACGATCTTCCCGCGGGACTGAAATGCACGTTCACTCTCCATCGTGGATTGAAGTCTCTTGCCGGCGAAGCCGTCGCGTCCGCGGCGCCATTCACGTTTGACACCGGCGGTCCTTCGATCGTCGAAACGCGCCCCTGGTCGGACAGCAACGATATCGATGAGCAGCAGGCGTTCCTCCTGATTCTCGATACCGACGCCGATCCCGCATCGGTCCTGCAGCACGCGAGCTTCAGCGTAAGCGGAATCGTGCAGAGCGTCGGTGTCACGCTGATGCAGGGCGCCAACCGCGACACTGTCTTCAAGCGCTTTAAAACCGTTATCGACAAGCGCCCCTTCGTGATCGTCCAGGCGCGGCAGGCTTTTCCTGACAACGCGTCGGTCAAGCTCATTTGGGGCGCAGGCATCAAGTCCACGAGCGGAATCACCACCACCAGCGAGCAAGAAATCGACTACACAGTGCGCAAGGCGTTTCAGGCCAAGGTGCGATGCGATCGCGTGAGCCCCAGCGCCGCCTGTATCCCGGTCACGCCGATCACGCTCCATCTGACCGAGCCCATCGGTCCCGATGAGGCGAAGGCGATCGCGCTCGTCGCACCCAACGGCCAGCGTATCGCACCGAAAATCGCCGACGACCATGAAGTCACCGACGTCCAGTTCGATGCGCCGTTCAAGGAGTCGTCAACCTACAAGATCGAATTGCCCCCCAAGCTCACCGATATCTTCGGCCGCACGCTCGCGAACGCCGCGCAGTTTCCGATGGCGGTGCAGACCGATCAGTTTCCGCCGCTCGCGAAATTTTCGGCCCGCTTCGGAATTATCGAGGCGGCCGATCCGGTGCTGCCGATCACGGTGCGCAACCTCGAGGCCGAGATCCGCGGCGATCAACTCAAGGTCGGTCATAGCGCGCCGCCGAATCAGAGCCTGGTCGAGAGCCTCGAGACGCGAGTCGAGGCGATCTTCTTCCGCGTGCCGGGTCCCGATCCGAAACAAATTCTCGACTGGCTGAATCGCGTCTCGTTCGCGAAGCGCACCGCCTCGGTCTTCGCCGACCGCAATCAGGCTGGCGGCAGGACTTCACTCGTGATACCGAAGCCCAACGGCCCCAACGCGTTTGAGGTCATGGGTATTCCGCTGAAGCATCGCGGACTCTACGTCGTCGAGCTGAAGAGCGAACGCCTCGGCTCGGTCCTGCTCGGCGATTCCAAGCCGATGTACGTGCCGACCGCCGCGCTCGTCACGAATCTCGCGGTGCACTTTAAACTCGGCAACGCCAACTCTCTCGTGTGGGTGACAGAGCTCGAGACCGCGCGGCCGGTGAAGGACGCTGACATCAAGATCGCCGACTGCAACGGCACCGTCCTCTGGAACGGACGGACCGACTCGCGCGGACTAGCGCTCGTGCCGCAGAACGACGCGATCAGCAATCCCGCGCAGTGCAACGCGGGAAATGAACAGCCCGGCGGCAACTACGATTCGGATCAGATAACCGCGTTACAGAATCTCTCGAGCGGCGTGTTGGTGACGGCGCAGCGCGGCGAGGATTTCAGCTTCGTTCATTCGAGCTGGAAGTTCGGCATCGAGAACTGGCGCTTCCACGTGCTGACGGCATGGCAGGAGACGCCATACGTCGCGCACACCGTTTTCGATCGCACGCTGCTGCGCGCGGGCGAAACTGTGCACATGAAGCATTTTATCCGCAGCCAGACGCTCGACGGATTCGGGCTGCCTGACACCTCGATGATGCCCGACACGGTGTCGCTCCAGTTTAGCGGCAGCGACCAGCACTACGATTTCCCGCTCACGTGGGGCGCGGACGGAACGGCAGAAACGGACTGGACGATTCCCAAGGACGCAAAGCTCGGCGAGTACGACGTGATGATGTCGCGCAAGGCGGCTGCGAGTCCGTCGCCAGCCACGGGAGACACCGGCGCATCGAGCAGCACACAGGTTCAATCGGGATCATTCCAGGTGCAGGAATTTCGCATCCCGCTTATGAAGGCGGCGATCAAGTTCCCCGCCGCGTCGCAGATCGCGGTCACGCAGATCCCGGTTGATGTGAGCGCGAGTTATCTCTCGGGCGGTCCGGCCAAGGGCCTGCCTGTTATCCTGCGGAGCCAAATCTCGAACGCGAGCTACCCGAGTTTTCCCGACTACGACAGCTTCACCTTCGCCAATGGCCCGGTCAAGGAAGGTATTCAGAAGTACGAGGACTTTGAAGGTTCGGCCGAGCAGGAATCGAACCCCGGCGTGCATCAGCGGAAGGACCTGACACTCGACGCGGCTGGCGGCGCGCGCACCGATATCACCGAAATACCGCAGGCCAAGGTCGCGCAGGACGTGCGCGCCGAGATGGAGTTCCGCGATCCGAATGGTGAAACGCAGACCGTCTCGAACGTCGTCACGGTGTGGCCGTCGAAGTTGCTCGCCGGAGTGCGAATCGACGACTGGACATCGGAAGCGGGGGTCATCCGCGCGAAGCTCGCCGCGGTGGACGACACGGGCAAACCTGCAGCGCACGTGCCGATTCACGCGATCGTGCTGTCGAGCAAGTTCTACTCGTACCGCAAACGCCTGATCGGCGGATTCTACGCCTATGAGAATACGCAGGAGGTGAAGCGCGTAGGCGACCTCTGCGCGGGAGTCACCGACGATCGCGGGATGTTCTACTGCGAGGGCAAGCCGGGGTTCACCGGCGAGGCCGTCGTGCAGGTTTACGTCACCGACGCGTCGAACCGCGTCAGTATCGCCAACACCAGCTCGTACATCCAGGGCGGCAGCCGGACGTGGTTTCCCGGGCAGGACGAGGATCGCATGGACCTCGTGGCCGAGGAGCCCGAGTACGCGCCTGGCGACACCGCTCGCTTCCAGGTGCGGATGCCGTTCGATTCCGCCACGGCGCTGGTCACAGTCGAGCGCGAGGGAATCATCGCCGCCTCTGTAATTAAATTGTCAACAAACAATCCCGTCGTCACGCTGCCGGTGCGCGACTACGCGCCCAACGTTTACGTCTCGGTGCTCGCGGTGCGCGGCAGGATCGCGAGTATCCAGCCGACGGCGATGGTCGATCTCGGCAAGCCGGCGTTTAAACTCGGTGTCACGGGAATCCGCGTCGGATGGCGCAGTCATCAGCTCAAGGTCACCGTCACACCTGCGAAACTCGTCTACCACGTGCGCGAGAAGGCTCACGTCAAGATCGAGGTGCGCGCGCCGGATGGCAGCGCGCCGCCCGTCGGCAGCAACGTCGCGCTCGCGGCGGTCGATCAGGGGCTGCTCGAACTAAAGCCCAACGACAGTTGGAAATTGATCAACGCGATGATGGATCAGCGGCCGTACCAGGTTCACACGTCAGCGGCGGAGATGGAGGTCGTGGGACGGCGCCACTTCGGCCTCAAGGCGATTCCGCCCGGCGGTGGCGGCGGCCGCGCGATCACCCGCGAGCTGTTCGACACGCTGCTCTTATGGAACGCCAACGTTCCACTCGACGCGAACGGCGACGCGGAAGTCGACGTGCCGCTCAACGATTCGCTGACCAGTTTCAAAATCGTCGTGATCGCGGCGGCGGGCACGGGAGAGTTCGGTACGGGCGACGCGATGATCCGCTCGACGCAGGACTTGCAGCTGTTCTCCGGCGTCTCACCCATCGCGCGTACAGGCGATTCGTTCGCGGCCGAGTTCACCGTGCGCAACGCGTCGGATCGCGCCTTCGACGTGAACCTGACTGGCGCGATCGAGGGCCTCAAGACTAATCCCGCGCCACAGAAAATCAGTCTGGGTCCCGGCGACGGCAAAACGATCGATTGGAACGTCGCGGTGCCGCTCGGCGTGTCAGCGCTCAAGTATCATGTCGACGCCGTCGCATCGGCGACGGCATCGGATCATTTGCTGATAACGCAGCAAATCATTCCGGCCGTGGTGGTAAGGACGTGGCAGGCGACGCTCGTCCAGCTCGACAAGCCGTTCACGCAGCCGGTCTCGATTCCGTCTGACGCGCTCGCGGGTCAAGGCGGCGTTCAAGTTCGCTTGAGTCCGACGCTCACAGCCGGGCTCGGCGGAATCGAGGCGTGGATGCGCGCGTACCCGTACGTGTGCATGGAGCAACGGGTGTCGCGCGCGATCGCGCTCGAGGATCCTGCGCTCTGGAAGGGAATCATCGCCGACCTGCACGCCTACACCGACTCTGATGGTCTGCTGAAGTATTTCCCGACGATGCAGCATGGCAGCGACGTGCTGACGTCGTACGTGCTCGCGATCTCGAATGAAGCGGGACTCACGATTCCCGACGACTCGCTCTCGACGATACAATCGGCGCTCAACAATTTCGTCGAAGGCAAACTTACCCGCGACGAGCCGTTCGCGGTCGTGGACCTGCCCATGCGCAAGCTCGCCGCGCTCGAAGCGCTCTCGCGCTACGGCAAAGTTGATCCCGCGATCCTCAGCAGCATCCAGATCGATCCGAACTTGTGGCCGGATTCATCGGTGATTGATTGGTGGAGCATCCTCGAGCGCACGCCCGCGAT
>JASHQJ010000102.1 GCA_030037595.1 Candidatus Binataceae bacterium | reverse complement strand
AGCCGTCGCGCGAATGCGATCCGCTCGGGTTCGTAGCTTTCGACAATCGATTCCTTCGCACGCCCTTTGATCGCAGCCGCGAGCTTCCATGCGAGATTGATCGCGTCGCCAATGCCGGTGTTCATTCCCTGGCCTCCCACCGGGCTATGGATGTGGGCGGCGTCGCCGAGGATGAACGCGCGGCCGCGAGCGAACTGATGCGCCACGCGATGATGCACGTGGTAGGTCGAAAACCAGTTCACGCGCTCGACTTCGATCTTGAGCCACTCGATGATGCGCTTGCTTACGTCGTTCCAGGTGAAGCTGTCGCGCTGATGCTCGGCCTCTTCACTCACCGTGCCGACCAGCCGGGCGCATCCCTCGTCGTGAAGCGGAAAGACAGCCATGAAATCAGAGAGGTCGAGCGCGACGTGCAGCTCGCCATTCATCACCGGGCCGCGCGCGTTCACGTCGGCGACATAGAAGAGATGATTGTAGGTCCCGCCGGGAAAGCCAATGCCGAGCGCACTGCGCACGGTGGAATTCGCACCGTCGCATCCCGCGATGTAACGCGACTCGCAGGTCTCGACGCTGCCGTCAGGTTTTTTCAGATGCGCGATCACACGATCGCCGCGATCCTCGAAGTCTGTCAGCTCGGTACGGCGCTCGACTTCGACGCCGGCCTGGGTGAGATGACGGACCAACATCCGCTCGTGCTCGTCCTGCGGGTAAACCAGGGCGTAGGGATACGGGCTGATTCCTTTGCCCATCGCACCGAGCGTCGCCTGGCCGGAATGCTTGCCGGCGACCCACCAATTTACCGCGACGACGCGGCGTCCGCGCTCGACCACCTCGTGGTCAATGCCAATTTGCCGGTAGAATTCGAGCGTCCGCGCCTGCACCGCGAGCGCGCGCGAAGTGGTGCCGGGCTCGGCGGTCTTGTCCACGATTCTTGCGCGCACGCCGTGGCGCGTCAGCCATAGCGCGAGCACGAGACCCGTCGGTCCCGCGCCAGTAATCAAGACGTCAGTTTCGTCGCTGGAGGAGAAGCTCATAGCAGGATCATTGTATCTTGTTGGCGGGAGTCAGCACCTCTCATCGGCGGCATCTCCTGGCTTCAGGGTAACGTTCCACTCTTGTCATTCTGAGAGTCTGTGAAGGAGGAGCGGTGCGGGTGCGCGAACCGAATCGCAAGCAGGTTATACTCAAGCCCGAAGACCTCGACGGGCTGATGGCGCCGGAATATCCGGCGCGCGCTATCTGGCGGGTGCTGGAGGCGCGCGAGCTGGGGCAGTTCTCGCAAACGATCCGGGCGCGCGCGGGCAGCGCCGGGCGCGACGCGACCGACCCGAGGGATGCTGTTGGCGCGGTCGCTATACGGCCTGAACGAGGGGGTGAACCGCGCGCGCGAGCTCGAGCCCAATACCCACCGTGCTCCCAAAAAAAACCTCTCCTCTCAAATATCTCCCGCCCACTCCATACCTCCGAAAGAATCAATTCCTTCACAAACTCTCAAGATGGCAAGATTGGCGGCGCGCGGGATGATGGTCTGACTTGTTTTGCGATTAGTCGAAATTCACCGCGCCCGTTCGACCAGCTTCAGAGAGCAACGGGTGCCGCGTTCGCAGCGACAATCTAGAAAGAGGAGAATGCCCCATGAAGCTTTACGAATTTCCCCCGACCCGGTCGATTCGCGTGCGTTGGACGCTGCAGGAACTGGGCGTAGGTTTCGAGGCCGTCCGGATAAGCCTGCTCGCGGGAGAGAACAAGACCCCCGAGTTTCTGAAGATAAATCCCGCTGGCAAGCTGCCCGCGCTGGTTGACGGAAACGTCGTGCTCACCGAATCAATCGCGATCGTGCTCTATCTGGCCGAAAAATATCCCGAAAAGCATCTGATCCCGACGGATCGGGTGATGCGCGCCGAGCTTTACAGATGGCTCCTGTTCGCGACGACCGAGCTCGAGCAGCCGCTATGGCGTATCGCGCGCAACGCCAACCTCTACCCCGAAAATCGCCGCGTCCCCGCGGATATCGAGAATGCGCGCGAGGATTTCAAGCCGATGGCCGCCGTGCTCGAGGAGCACATGAAGGGGCGCGAGTTCATCGTCGGCGATTCGGTAACGGTGGCGGATTTCGTGACGGCCTATACTCTCGACTGGGCCAACGAGGTCGGGCTGCTGGAGGGCTTCCCCATCTTGAAGGCTTACATGGAACGGATGTACCAGCGGCCGCACGCGCCGATGCGGATCGCGGCGGCGTTCAAAAGTATCCGAGCTTAAGAACCGGTTGTTCGGTATTTTCGGACCGGCGGGTCCGCGAAAAGCCTCGTGAAGAGCGGCGTGTCTCGTGCTAGGTTCTTGACGGGCCGGGCCGACGCCCAAACCAACAGAATGGCAGCCCGGTCTGAGAGCCGACTTGGAACCTCATTTACTCGAGCGCGCCGCTCATCCGATTTCGCGGCGCGATATCGATTCGAATGTCCTAAAGGTTCTGTATCGTCTGATAGGTGCCGGGCATATCGCGTACCTCGTCGGTGGCGGCGTGCGCGACCTGATGCTTGGGCGGCGGCCCAAGGATTTCGACGTCGGCACGTCGGCGCATCCGCAGCAGGTGCGCGATCTGTTCCGCAACTCTCGTCTTATCGGGCGGCGCTTTCGCCTGGTGCACGTGTTCTTCGGCCCGCAGAATATCGAGGTCGCGACGTTCCGCCGGCGCGCCGAGGACGTCGATGAGAGCGACGACCCGCTAATCCGGCAGGACAACACGTTCGGCACGGCCGAAGAGGACGCGTTCCGCCGCGACTTCACAGTCAACTCGCTCTTTTACGACCCGCAAACCTTTCACGTGATCGATTACACGGGTGGCGTCGAGGATCTGAAGGCGCGCCTGATTCGCTCGATCGGCGATCCCGAACTCCGGATGCGCGAAGATCCGGTCAGGATGATGCGCGCGGTACGTTTCGCCGCCAAGCTCGGTTTCGAGATCGAACCCGCGACGCGCGCCGCAATCGAGCGCCATCGCCACGACCTGCTCAAGGCCTCGGTGCCGCGACTGGTCGAGGAAACGTATCGCACGCTCGGTCAGGCTGAGGCCGCGCGCGCGATCGTGCTGATGGAAGAGCTTGGGCTGCTCGAGCCAATCCTTCCGTTCCTGTCGGCGCATCTGAAGCGGAGCGCGGGCGTGACCGCCGAGGTGCCGACCGTCTGTAACTTGGCAGCGATCGGCCATGCGATCGCGTGCGGCCTCGCACCGGCGCATCCGATCGTGCTGGCCGCAATTTTTATCGATTTCGTGCGGGCGCAGCGGGGGATGCTGCCAGAGGCGCGCCTCGACCTGCTGGGCGAGCTTCGCGCGCGTGGTTTCGCGCGCGGCGATACCGAGCATATGCGGCTTTTGCTCGACGCCTTCGAGATGCTGGCGGTGCCGACGCGCCGCGCGCGCCGCCTCATGCGGCGGCCGTACTTCGGCGAAGCGCGGTTACTGTTCGAGACGATCGCGCCGAATTACCAAATCGATGTGGCGCGGACCGAGCGTTTTATCGAGGATCCCGACTCGGTCCTTGCGCCACCACGGCCCGAGGGTGATGGCGCCTCACGGCGAAGACGCCACCGGCGTCGTCGACGAAGGCGCGGCGGTGACGGTGGTATGGTCTCGCACGGTTCGCAAAACCATGCCGGCGGGCATCCTCATGGCGAACACGTGGGTGAGGCTCCCACGGCTACCGGATCGGTGTCGGCGTCGTCGTCAGACAGCGAGCGGCGCAACTAGGCGGATTCCGCGCCTTGTCCGGTTTTCTGGCGTCAACTACGTTACAAAAGTCGGGGGACGGCAGCGCGAGGCGCGCGATCTCAACCCTTCCCGCGAAAGAGGTTTCCTTGGCCACGAGCAACCTACGCACGGAAAAAATCTGGCTCGATGGAAACATGGTCCCCTACGACGAGGCCAACGTCCACGTCCTGACGCACAGCCTCCACTACGGCCTCGCGGTATTCGAGGGGATGCGCTGCTACAAGTCCGACGACGGGCGCTCGGCGATTTTCCGCGCCCATGAGCATATTCGGCGGCTTCTCGAATCGGCGCATATCGTCGAGATGCCGATGCCGTACAGCGGCGAAGAGTTGGCGAAATCGTGCGCCGACGTGGTCCGCGTCAACAAGCTAGCCGAGTGTTACATCCGCCCGATTGCGTTTTATGGCGAAGGTGAGATGGGGCTATCGGCGCGCGGCAACAAGACGCGCGTCGCCATCGCCGCGTGGCCATGGGGCGCGTACCTTGGCGCTGACAGCGCGAACAAAGGCGTGAGGCTCAAGACTTCATCGTTTGTGCGATTCCATCACAATTCGATGATGCCGGCGGCGAAAGCCTCCGGCCATTACGTCAATTCGATCCTCGCCGGCTACGAGGCGCGCCGCAGCGGCTACGACGAGGCGCTCCTGCTCGACACGCAGGGCTTTGTCGCCGAAGGCAGCGGCGAGAACGTGTTTGTGATCCGGGACAACGTCGTGCGGACTCCGCCGCTAACGTCGATCCTCGGCGGCATCACGCGCGACGCCGTGATGCGAATCCTGACCGACCAGGGCTACGACGTGCGCGAAGAGTATTTCGCGCGCGACGCGTTCTATATCGCCGATGAGGCGTTCATGACCGGCACGGCAGCCGAGGTGACGCCCGTGGTCGAGCTCGACGATAGGAGAATCGGCACCGGCAAGCCCGGACCGATCACGGCCAAGGTCCAGGGCATCTTCCATGCGGCGCTTCGCGGGCGCGAATCGCGCTACCGCGAGTGGCTCTATTACGTGTGATTTGGCGGGAACTCCGCGGCACTGTCGGGAGTTCATTGTGGGAGGAAAAATTTTATGAAAATACTCTCGATGGCTCTGGTGGCTATCGTGGTCGTCGTCGCGGCGCTCGCCCTTCGTCCGAAGAGTGCTCGCGCCGAACTGCTCAAGGAAGGTGACATGGCGCCGCCGTTCGCGACGCAGATGGTGGTCGGCCAGCAGCTTTCGCCGGTCTCGCTCGCGGACTTCCACGGCAAGAAGGTGATCCTCTACTTCTATCCGAAGGACTTCACTTCCGGATGCACCAAGGAGGCATGCGCGTTCCGCGATGGCTACGCGAAGTACCAGAGCGCAGGGCTTGTGGTGCTCGGATGCTCGATCGACTCGGCCGAGTCGCATAAAGGCTTCATCCAGCAGTACAGCCTGCCCTTTCCGCTGCTGCTCGACCCGGACAAGAAGATCGCGAAGGAATACGGCGCGGCCAATGGCATTCCGATCCTCGGCTTCGACCGGCGCATCACGTACGTGATTGGCGAGGACGGCAAGATCCTGAAGGTCTATCCCAACGTCGATCCTTCGACGCATGCGACGCAGATCCTGAGCGACGTCGGCACGACGCCTGCCGCACCCCCGCCAGCAGCTGCCGGTTCGCCCGCCTCGACGCCAGCAACGAACTGATCGCCCACAATCTGTAAGCTTCCGGCGCGCGCTCGATCATCGTAGGGCGCGCTTCTTTTTCTGGCATAATTCTCAAGAACCGGCCTCACCGTGTGCGCTCGCGGCGATCGCGTCGCGGCGCGGGATTCGTCGCAGGCGACCGAAGCGCCCGCGGTTGGAACTCGCATCGACAGTCACACCTCCGATCGCTACACGGCGCTGATTCCGCGCGCGCTCCGGTTCGCGATCACGCACGGCCTCGTGGTCAACGTGGTGAACAATGAACGAATCGCATGGCCGGCGAACTATCAGCGCGACACCGAGAAATACTCGTCGCAAGTCAGACTCGACAACAATGCCGTAATCCACAACCATGTCGCGGGCCTTCCCTTTGCGGAGATCAACGGGCTTGAGGCGGGCACAAAGGTCGCCTACGACTGGCGCTTCGGGCATTTCTGCCGCGCGAGATCGCGATCAACGCGCAACAGAAGACGCGCGCGTATTCGATGGACGGCGCCGATCCCACGCGGCTTCGCTTCGACGACAGCAATCGCGACTATCGCAACGAAAACAACTGCGAGCAGGTTCAGTTCCTGCGCTTTGACCGTGCCGATGGCTCTGGGAGCGGAAGCAGGCGATCGAATGGAAGGAGCGCGGCGACGAATGCGGTCCCGATCGCGCCGCGGTGATCACCATTCGCTACTTCAGTCCGGCAGAACCCGACGAATCCTGGGGATTTATCCCGGTGCTCCCAAATGGCGCCAGCGCGTGCTCGCGGGCGGCTATCCAAATCAATTCTGCAGCTATTCGTGCGCGCAAGTCTCTTCGAGTATCTGCCGCCGAAGACCGAGGTCTATTCGACCACTCTCATCGGCAAGCGGCCGGTCATCGCGTGTATCGAGCCGGATGGCAAGGACGGAATAATCGAGTCTGATAGGTCAGCAAGATTCACGAAAATCGATTGTGAGTTGCGCGACGCTTACCAGATTGAAATGACTCCGCGCGTGCACGCGCCTGAAGGAATTCTACCCGCGCGGGTCTTAATCGATGCGGAAACCTTCCTTTGCCTGAGCGGCGACTTCTATCGCGATCGCGAACCGGACTCTGATATCGCGATCCGGAGCCAGCGGCGCTCCGAGGCTGGCGGCGCGTCGATGGTTCTCGCCAACGATTTCTACGTGCCCCCGGATCGCAGCAACTTCATCCTGACGCTCGACAGCGAGTCGGCCGCGCGGCTTGCGAGTGGCAGTTCTGTATCAAAGGTTGTGTTCAATCCGCGGGCGGCGATGTTTTCTGACGGCCGGATGTGATCGCGCTCGGCACCTCAGCCTCGGCGGGCGAATACCCCAGGCTGACGGCGAGCAGCACCGCGGCCGCGGCGAGCGCTGACGCATCGGCGGATTCTGAAATCATCGCAGCCAGCGCGCCGAGGTGCGATTCGACGGCGACTACCGGATCGGACGCAATGCCGGTGAAACGGTCGGCGTCGAAGAGCGCGTCGATTAGCGAATTCGGATCGTAATTCGACTCGGCCATCGCTTCGCGGCGCGCGCGGCGCCAGAGCTCGCGCGGCTCGACGCGTTCGAAATCCGCCACTAAGGCGATGTGATCTCTGAAGACGGGGATCAGCGTCGCGTACTGCGCGACGGCCGCCAGATGCGGGGCGACATCCTGGGCCGCGAGGAAATCATCGACGGTGGCGTCGTCACCGTACACGCCGAGCGAGCCCGTCGCCGGCTCGAGGGTGACAAATCGTTCCGCGTCGCCGTCGCGTTCGAGGCCGAGCGGATAGAGCCGGCAGGCGAGCGGCCGGCCCTCATGAACGCCGCATCGCACGCCGTCGAGCGCCGCGCATCGACCGGCATCGTTGAAGCGAAGGATCGATCCGCGGCGAATCGTGAAGCGCCGTATCGCCTCCGCAGTAGTGATCCTCCCCGCGCGCGCAAGCCGGAGCACATCGTATGGCGAGAGAGCTATTACCTTATCACGGCAACATCGCCCGCATGCGTTGCAGACGTAGGAGAATAGGCTCTGACGATTCACGCGCGCGGATTACTATAGCGCGCGCATCACAGCGAATGTCGCTACCTCATTTTCTTGCGGCTCGCCGCCAACTAACCCTTCGGTGAGCGGTTTCTATTTTTCGTGGCTGCGTCGAAGCGGTTCAGCGTCTCGCTTGCGCTGCCGGCCTGCCGCGACCGCGTCGTGCTGCGCGCGAATCCTGTTCTCGAGCGGGCGTCGGAAAACAGGCTTGGCGAGGAAGTCGCTTACTCCGAGACGCATTCCCTCGGCGCGCGCGTCCATGTCGTCGCGAGCGGTGATCATGACCACGGGAATCTCGGCCGTGTCGCGATCAGCCTTGAGCGCCTGCACCACCTGGAAGCCGTCCATCGTTCCTTCGTCGGCAATAGTGAAGAGCCCGTGCCTGGCGCCGGCCGCACCGGTGAAGGCGCCGCGCTCATGCCCGAACATCTCCGATTCGAGCAGATCGCGAGCGATCGCGGCACAGTTGACCGGCACGAATTGGTGATCGCGCCGTCCCGACATCGCGTGGATCACCTTGGCGACGACCCCCTTGCCGGTCCCGCTCTCTCCGCTGATAAGAACAGTCGCGTCCGACGACGCAACGCGCTCGCTGCGCGCGCGCAGCTTGACGATCGTGGGATGG
>JASHQJ010000101.1 GCA_030037595.1 Candidatus Binataceae bacterium | reverse complement strand
TTTCCGGACCTGACCTCAACTCTGGTCCCCGGAGCGAGGCGGTTCGCCGCCTCGCTCCAATCTCCAGATTAAACGCGAGCTTGCTTTAGACGATTTTGCGGAGCGCGATAGCTGGTGCAGTCCGGAGTGCGCCTGAAACGGGAATCGTCCCGCTTACGATCGCGACAACGATTGCCGTCACGAACGAAACCAGAGCGACGATCGGGCTCACGGAGATCAAGGCGAGGCCGTTGGTGAGGCTGCCGAGATCGGTGCCGTTCAAGAAGAGCGCGAGTGCGGCCGCCGCGCCGATCGCTCCTCCAACCGCGCCCAGGATTATCGCCTCGCCGAACAGCAGGTACCCGATTCGCCATCGCCCGAATCCAAGCGTGCGGAGCAGGGCGACCTCGGGGATTCGATCGCGCACCGTCATCGCCATCGAATTGCCCGCGATAAGCACGACCGTCAGCAGCACCACAATCACCAGGCTCAGGATGATCGCACGGATATTGCCAACGTTGGCGAGGCCCGCCGCGACGAAATCCTGTTCAGTCTGGCTGCGCGTCTCCGCGTCGGAATTGCGGTAGGTCTCGTCGATCTGCCGCGCCACTTGGCCGAGATTATCCGCGTTGTCGACGCTCACGATGAGACGCGTCGCTACCGATTCGAGCGCCTTCAAGCCGACTGCTTTGTACACTTCGGAAATATAGTCGCGCCGCGCCACGAACACGTTTGGATACGCTTCGTCGGGAATCACGCCCTGGATTATGAAGGGCACACTCAGCTTCTTCCCGTTGGGATTGTCGCGCAGAACGATCTGCTGCCCGACGTGCCATCCATAGCGCTTCATTGCCTCGTAGCCGACCGCGACCGAGCGCCGGTCCGCCTTGTAGCGCTTGATACCGTCCGGATCGCCCGGCAGCGCCGATTGCATGTCGAACAAGTCGAGGTCTGACGCAACCACGCCTATCCAATCGGAGTCGTTGCGATAGAGCATGAAGATGTCGACCTCGGCGGCGCATGCGTCCACGTGCGGCATCTTGCGGATGTCGTTGCAGTATTTCGCCGGGATATTCCAGGGCCCCGCGCGATTCGTCACGAACAGCCGCTGATCCTTGGCGAGCAGGTTGATGATGCGATCCATCGAGGTCGGCACTGAGACGAGCATTGCGAATACAAGCGTCGCGACGGCAATCGTCAGTAGAGTCAAAATCGTGCGCCGCAAGTTGCGCCGCATGTTGCGCATGATCAGGACGAGAAACTTCATGGGTCAGTCCCTCAGCGCATCGACGACATCGAGCCGCGAAGCCTGCCAGGCGGGCAGCAGCCCGCCGAGGACGCCGATAAACACCGCGCACACGATTCCATAACTGAAAGCCGACGGCGGCAGATCGAACGAGAACATCATGTTGCCGACTGTCATGAGCCGGCTCTCGAGGCCGGTCGCATGGGCGACGATCACCGCGAGTACCTCGCCGATTACGCCGCCGCATAGCCCGAGCACCGCGCTCTCGACGATAAAGGCGGTCAGCACGTTGCTGCGGCCGAAGCCGAGAACGCGCAGCGTCCCCACCTCGCGCTTTCGCCGAGCGACAGCGGAATACATCGTATTCATCGCGCCGAACAGCGCGCCGATCGCGAGAATAATGGCGACGATCAGCCCGAGCTCACGAAGCTGGTTGCTAGTGCCGGCCGCATGCTCGTAGAACTCGCGCTCGCTGTAGAGATCAACCTTCAGGCGGTCATCCTCGCGCAGCGCGCTCTTGAACTGGTCTTCGTAGCCGGGCTTCAGCACCAGGTGCACGCTGGTCGCGCCCATCTCGGCCGGCGGGACATGGTTGATCACCGCCAGATCGTCGAAGTCCATCAGCACTTCGGATTCGCGCGCGCTGCCGTTGTCGGAAAACACGCCGACGATCGGAAATCTGATCTTCGCCCTGCCGAGCCGCATCGTCGCCCCCGGATGGAGATTCGGATACCGGATGAGCAGGCGTTGGCCGACGATCCATTCATTGTTGCCGCGGATCGGACGGCGGCCCTCAACAACGTTGATCTTGTTGTGGACGTCGTAGCCGATCGCCCGCATCGCGCGGATGGTCGCAGTCGAGGCGCGCGGTGCGTCAGGCGTCGGGTCAAACGGGATCAGGAGTTCCGGCGAAATAAGTGGCTCGCCCTTGGCGTTGGTCGCGATTTCGGGCCGCGCGCGGACGATATTGAGCGTCTCATGGTTGATGAAGCCCGCTTCGACCGTGACGCCCCGGTAGAGCAGGATATAGTTGTCGATTCCGACCGCCTGCATGAGCGTGCGGCGCATCCCGTCGACGAAGCCGAGCAGGATGGTCAGCACCATCACGACCAGCGCGACGCTGAGCGCCGTCATCGCCGAGGAGGTGAGGCGCTGGCCAAGGCTGCGGACGCTGTAGCGGATCGGAACCAAAGAGGAAGCCCTCCTGGCCGCGCGAGAATGACGTGAAGTCTATGCTTCGCCTGGGTTCCACACAATGCAGGGTCATTGCGGCAGGTGATGTCATAGTGACGCCCGCGACAGATAGGCCCTTGTCGTTGGCTCCGCGCAGCCGCTTGACGTGTTGTCAACAACTAATGCTGGTCGCAGGAGTGCAGGTCGGCGAAGAACGAGATGATGCTGCGAGGACTGAAACAGGATTCAACTGCGTGGAAGCATCTGCGCAATTCGGTGGGTGAGGGCTAAGCACCGTCGCGAAACGTGTGTCTCAGACGGTCGACTATGCGCGAGGCTCTCTCTTGTATTTGCGCCGGAATCCTTTGATGTTGATTCTGCGGAGAACCTCGAATGGGACGTCCCGGGCGCGCACTATGCGCCGGCTGCTGAAAGACGTCGTAAAAAGGTTCCTTGCAACAACTGGCGGCACGGGCCAGGTTCAGGACTATTGGTGTTTGCCATAGGGCCTTTCGGGGCCCGACGACCAACGTTACGCGCGGATCCATGGAGGAGAACTTTACTGGGAATTGAACGACCCGCAGCTCGATGAAGAACAAATAGAGCATCTACTGTGGGCGAGTTTTTACCCTTATTCTGCCTTCTTCTCTGCTTCTTCACCCGACCGAAGAACTTACGGAGGTAGAAATCGCAGAGGTGACTTCGAATCTCGTAGGCATCGCTGTCGATGTTTCGACGCGGGCTCGTACATCGTCTGGTGGCGAGAAGACCTCGCTCCGTTTCCGTTAGAAACGAAACTATAAACGGCACGCGGGGGCGGCATCGCAGCCAATCGAGACTTTCTAAGGTGTCATCCCGAGCGAGCGTTGCGCGACGAGGGATCTTGGAGGACCCGCAGGGGCCGGTTAGCGCGCGAAGCGCTTCCTTATTCTGCTCTGTCGACGAGACGGCTGGATGCTGAAGTCCGTGCCGACACCGTTGCTCAATCACTTTTGCGCCGATCGAACGGCTGGATAAGTTCCCTCGACTTCGCTTGCAGACTCGCTTCGCTCGGCATGACAAGCAGTGGAGTTGAAGAGCCGCGCGCTTAGTGGCGGCACGAGGTGTTCAAGGTCACTGCGGCCTTGATGAGAGCCTTCAGCGCGGGCTCATCGACCTTGTCGCCCTCGTGGAAATCGATGGCGCGCCTTACATTGCCCTCGAGGCTTGAGTTGAAGAGTCGCAAAGGGTCCTTCAGCGATGCGCCCTTGGCGAAGGTCGTCTTCACGACCTCCTTGTAGGTCTCGCCGGTGCAGATAATCCCGTTGTGAGACCAGACCGGCACTCCTCGCCACTTCCATTCTTCGATCACCTCGGGATCAGCCGTCTTAATCAGGTCGCGGATTGGCGAGAGCATCGCACCCCGCCAGTCGCCGAGTTCTTTGATCCTCGCGTCTGATAAGCCGAGCGCGAGAATCACCCTTAGGAGGTGCGCTCCTCTTCATTATGTTCTGAGACTTCTCCCGCTGCTTCCAGGCTTCCGAGGCAGTAGCTCAGCGGCGGACGATCCTATCAAACGCTACGAGTCGAGAAGTTTAGAGAGTGCGTTTGAAGGACACGCTCGCGAGCAAGAGCATCAGCAGCATGAAGCCCATGAGGAATGCGAGGTCGCCACCGACCGCGGCAAAGTCGGCGCCCTTGAAGAGAATCTGTTTGATCGCACTCACCGCGTGAGTCTCAGGATTATACCTGGCGAAGCTCCTGAGCCACGGCGGGAAACTTTCGACCGGGTAAATCGCGCCGCTCGGAAAGAACAGGATCACGTTCAGAAAGCCGGAGAACGCGCCCACCAGACGCGGATGCCCCGCGCGGCCGAGCAGCGCGAACGTCATCGCGAGCAGTCCGGCAGATCCGACCACGATAATTCCGATTAGTGTGAGCAACGCTATCGGACCGCCCGCGATGTGTCCGCGCGTGATTAGAAGTCCCATGAACAGAACGATTATTCCGCCCGTGCTCGTGATCGTCACGCCGCTCGCGAGGATTCCGCCCGCGATGTCCCATCGCGAAAGGGGAGTCACCAGATAACACTCGGTGACCCCCATGAACTTGTCCATCACCCAGTTGAACACGCCGCACATCAGCGATCCCATGAACATCGCCATCACAATTACGCCGGGAATCAGCGAGCGGTCGTAGTCGACATAGGGATAGAGCCAACTCGGGCGAAGCGAGATCTCGTTGAGCTTGGGCTCGCGCGCGGTGACGAAGCTGATACGAATCGCGCCCGCGGCCTCGGTGACGGCGCCCTCGAGCGCCGTGGCGCTAACTCCGTCAACGTTGTCGGTGAACATCCCGATCTCGCCGATGCGGCCCTCGGCCACATCATGACTGAAGTTGGGCGGGATCACGATGACGCCTTTGTACTCGCCATCGCGCGCATCCTGGATTGCCGTGCCCGGGTCGTCCATGAAGGTCAGGTCCACGGTCTTAGGCCCCGCCTGCAGCGCGAGCATCTCCTCGACCATGCGGCGCGCGTAGAGGCCGTGGTCCTGCGCCACGATCACGACCGGCAGATGCTTTAGCTGGCCCTGGAACGAGTTGCCGATGATGACCAAATAGACGATCGGCATCAGGACGGTCGTGATGAGCGTCATCGGGTTACGCATGAGTTTCCGCAAGTCGCGGCGCATGATCGCGAGGAACTTCATGGCATCACCGCCTCATCGGCTGTTGTGGCATGCCGGCGCCCACGAAGAGGCTGACTTTCTTGGCGCCCTCGTCGCGGAGCGTGCGGCCGGTAAAATGAATGAATACGTCCTCGAGTGACAACTTGTGAACGGTGATCGAGGTAACGCGATCGCCCGCCGCCTCGACCGCGTCGAGCACGAGCGGGATCGCATGCGAGCCGTCGTCGGTCGCGAGGCTAAGGCGGCTCTGGCCGTCGCGCGTGACACCGCGGAGATAAGGCTGCCCCTCGAGCACTGCTGCGATTTTGCCGGCGTCGTGCTCCACTGCGAGATCGATCCGGTCCGAGCCGGGTACGACCGACTTGAGGCCGACCGGAGTGTCCAGCGCGATGATCTTGCCGCCGTCAACGATCGCGATTCGATCGCATAGCGACTCTGCCTCGTCCATGTAGTGCGTCGTGAGCGAGATCGTGATTTCGCTTTCCTTGCGTAGCTGCTCGAGCAAATCCCAGACGGCGCGGCGGCTTTGCGGGTCGAGGCCGATGGTCGGCTCGTCGAGGAACAGCACTTCGGGCGAATGGATCAGGCCGCGCGCGATCTCGAGCCGCCGCCGCATACCGCCCGAGTAGGTCGCGACGAGATCGTGTTGGCGCTCCTTGAGGCCTACCATCTCGAGCAGACGCTGTCCGCGGATGCGCCGCTCGCGCCGCGAGAGCCCGAAGAACTCGCCGTAGATATCGATATTCTCCCATCCGGTGAGGTCGAGGTCGGAGGTGAGCGCCTGCGGGATGACGCCGATCTGCTTGCGGACGGCTTGCGGATGACGCGCCACATCGATGCCGGCTACGTAGCCGTGGCCCTCCGTGGGAGGGAGCAGCGTAGTGAGCATCCTGACCAGCGTGGTCTTGCCGGCGCCATTGGGGCCGAGCAGGCCGAAGACCTCGCCGCGCTCGACCGCAAAGCTGACCTTGTCGACCGCGGTGAAGCTGCCGAAGCGCTTGGTCAGCTCGCGCGTCTCAATTGCGGCTGCTGAGTCGGGTTCCATCGTTGCGCAGGAAAGTCACTTCGGCGGTCATCCCGGGTTTGAGCTCGCCGGAGGCCTGCAGCACCTGCACCTTCACGTAGAAGGTGCGGATATCCTGGCGGCCGCGACGCACGTCGCGCTCGGTCGCGAACTCGCCTTCCTGGCCGATCGCCATGATACGCCCGGTGAAGGTCTCGGGTGGATTAGTGGGCAATCGCACCAGCGCGGTCTTGCCCACGAAGAGCGAGCCGAGGTCGGTTTCTTCCACATCGACGCGCGCCCAGATGGTGGAGAGATCATCGACGGTGAGAATCGGCGTGCCGGGCGTCACCCATTCGCCGACTTGGAGCGCCTTGCTCACGATCACGCCGTCGACGGGCGATTTGATCTCCGTGTCGCGCAGTTGATCCTCGTAGTACCTCATGTTGGCCTGGCCGCTCAGCAGGTTGGCCTCGGCCTGTTGCTCCGCGGTGAGCGCGTCGTCGCGCACTTGCGTGGCTACGATGTGGGACGCGAAGAGAGTGTTGTCGCGCGCGAGATTGCGCTTGGCCTGCGCGAGGTCAGCCTCGTTGTGGGCGAGATCGGCCTTGGCTTTTTCGTACTGATTGCGGATGTCGATATCTTCGATGCGGCAGACCACCTGGCCCTTGGTCACGTGGTCGCCTTCGATCAGATCGAGCTCCTTGATTCGGCCCGCGATGCGGCTGGTGATATTGACCTCGGGCGCCTCGACCATGCCGACCACATCGATGCGGCTTCGATCCGGCGCGGGCCAGAGATAATAACTGCCGAAGTAATAGAACCCCACGACCAGTGCGGCCAGCATAACCAGCCGCACCAGCCGACGGATAATTGCGCGCATCAACCAGCCCGGAGCATCTCGCGTGTTTCAACTTCACGGATAGAAATAGCCCGCAGCAGGAGATTGGGCAAATCCTGGGCGATTTCGTCGACGTTGCGTTCGGTCTCGTAGTAGAGCAGGACCGATCGGATCGCGCCAAGGATCATGAGAGCAGCGAGATGCGGATCGCAATGGGCGAAAATTCCGCGGCGCTGGCCTTCTTCAATCAACGACGCGTAAAGGGCGATGCTCTCCTCGCGGCGGTCGCGCAGGATACGGTCGCGCGCTTCGGCCATGCGCGGCTCCTCGGTTGCGAACAGCCGTAGCAGGTCGCGGCGCTCGCTGTAGAATCCGATACCGATCGCGATCGCGCGGCGCACACGCTCACGCACGTCGGTGCCTTCCTCGACGCTCTCGTTATACAGGCGGTTGACGGTCTCGAAACCGTTTTTGAGGATGCCGAGATAGAGCTCCTCCTTGGAGGGGAAGTAGAGATAGAGCGTGCCCTTGGCGACGCCGGCCTCCTGCGCGACGCGATCCATGGTGACCGCCTGATACGACTCGTGGGCGAAGAGCTTGAGTCCGGCGTCGAGGATGCGCTCGCGTTTGGACCTCTGGGCCAGGGTGGGAACGGGCGTGGGAGGAATAGCCTTGAACGGTCTCATTGAGAAAACCTCACCTGAAAAATGGCTGGCATACCTACTGACCAGTCAGTCATTCATCGTACCGAAACTGACGCGCGAGTCAATTCCTGCCGGTCAGGCTGCCAACAGGTTCGCTCAGGAGATACGGAAATCGTTGGTGGCGCGGATTAGCTCGCGCGTGATGCCCGCGTTGGCGGCGTCGTGGCCGGCATATTCGACGACTGCGAGCTTTGCAGTGGGCCACGCGCGCTTTAAGTCGAAGGCCCATCCGATCGGCGCCTGGAAATCGAAGCGCCCGCTCGCGATCACGCCGGGGTTTCCGACGAGGACACCCGCGTTTCGCAGGATCGCGCCGTCCTCAAGCCACGCGTAGTTCCGCACGTAGTGCGTGACGATTCGTGCGAACGCCATCCGGTAGGCAGGATCGTTGAAGCGCGGCGCAAGGCCGTGCGAGGGAGGCCACGATGGCGTCGCGGATTCCCAGGTGCACCACGCAAGGGCGGCCCGCTCGCACGTCGCCAGGTCGGGATCGTTCAAGAGTCGATAGTACGCTTCGACGATATCGGCCTCGCGAGCGGTATCCGGAAGGGCCTCGTGAAGGCGCTCCCACTGCTCAGGAAAGAGTATCGCGAGGCCGCCCCGGAAGAGCCAATCGAACTCCTCGCGGCGCCCGGTCGTCGCGCCCCAGAGCACAATCTCGCTCACGTGCTCGGGATATGCCTCGGCATAGGCGAGCGCGAGCAGGCTGCCCCACGATCCGCCTAGCAACAGCCATCGATTCACTTGGAGGTGATGCCGGAGTAGCTCGATGTCACCAATCAGGTTCGCGGTCGTGTTGTTGGCGAGGTCAGTATCGGGCGCGCTCGCATGCGGCGTGCTCCGGCCGCAGTTGCGCTGATCGAAGAGAATGATTCGATACGCGGCGGGATCGAAGAGTCGCCGATGCCATCGCGTGCATCCAGAGCCTGGTCCGCCGTGGAGCACGAGGGCGGGCTTGCCGCGCGGATTGCCGCAGGTCTCCCAATAGATCGCGTTGCCGCCGCCGACTTCGAGCATGCCATCCGCGTACGGCTCGATTTCCGAATAGAGCGATGTCATCGCGAAATTAGTTTGAGCCGGCGTTGGGCTGAACAAGGTTCATCTGCTGAAGGAGCGCGAAATGGTCAGAACACCATCGACGACAGCCCACATCGTCGTATGTGACGAAGGCACCTAATGCCTGCCGCATCACCTCGATCGCATGTGACGCATAACCGGGCGAATGTTGATTGTAGAATCGCCACGAATCCGCAATCAGAAGCAGTACGTTTGGAAGCGCCACGGGATCTTTGCGAATCCGGATTAGACGCAATTGCACGATAGCAAGATTGCACTTGATGTCAGCCCAATCGCCGGCGGCATGCTGCGCTAGCGCGGGGTCGTTATCGAAGTACTCAAGAAGCGAGTGATAGATGCCGATCGCTTCCTCAATCGGCGTCGGATCGCTCTCGCATTCACCTTTGAGGCTGAGCGCGTCACCGAGATAGTTCATCGACTGAATTCGATAGAGTGGAGTGCTCTCCATATTGAAAACGTCGCGAGCGGCGCGATGCGATGCAATTGCCTCGTCGAAGTGCGCTATCCATGAGGAATTAGGGGCGGGCGGTTGAATCGAAGGTTGCTTCTGCTCGAGCAGCCACTCGAGCATTGCCAGTCCTTTTAACGTGATACCCCTATCATTTCGCGCGACAGCCCATTCCGCTGGCGAGGATTGTCGGGAAATGTGGGTGAGAGCTTTATCGAAGCAATTCAGGGCTTCCTTAAACTCGGCGATCGCAGTCGCGGTTGCGCGCTCGCTGAGGTCCTCTGCCAGACGGTTCTTGCTCTCGATTTCGCCGAGCGTCCGGCGCGCATCGCCAAGGTTTATCAGAGAGGCTACGTCCTCCGACGGTTTTGGGTCCTCCAGAAGCTCCGACGGTTTTTGGCTGGCCAGAACCTCCGCGGCTTCGCTCAGCGCCGCTATTGCTTCCCGCAGCAGATTGGTATCGCCCCGCTGCGCCCCAAGCCGGCTGAGCGACGAGCCCAAGTTGTGCTCTATCCGCGCGCGTTCGATCGGGTGGTCCGTGTCAGCCAGTGCGGCACGATAGAGTTCGATCGATTTCTCCAACGGCTCTGCTTGGCCGGTTTGGACGCCATAGAACCAAAGTGCGCCGGCCAGCGTAGCCTGTACCCTCGCGCGAGTGCCTGGGTCCCAACGGCCGTTCGCGCTGCTGCTGAGCAGGCGATGCACATTATCGATGAAGCTGCGGAGCTTCGGTGCGATCACGCGGCCCGCATCGTCGCTGAATTGCATCAGCTGGCGCGCAACAATGATGCCCAGCATGTTGATCAGATCGTCGAACTGCGCACCCGGCAACTCGAATGACTCCGCGCGGTATTCCTTTCTGGATAGGTCGCCTTTCTGATTGCGTGGCGTCCAAAACAGCCGCGCAAGGTCCTTTTCCTTATCGGTCACCTCTCCCCAAATCAGGAGATGAGCTCCTGACTCGCGCAAATACCTTTGTGCCAGCGCGTGGCCAGCCTCTTCGGATGTCTCGGGTTGATCGCCGATCGGAATCATGCGGGCGAACTTCAAGGGCTGGAAGCCGAGGTCTTTGGACAAATTGAATAGCGCCTCGCTGAGCATCCTACCGACGCTATTGTGCTTGTCGTTGTAAAGCTCGGCCACGGCGACGGCGAGTCGATTTGGATCTGCATGCGGCAGCTTCTTCGGAAACGGGTTGCTATAAAATCTGCCGATACGCTTTCTTACAACCTTCCCTTCAGGAAGAAGCCAGCCCACCAGGGCGACGATAACTGCGAGAGCTATCAGCCCCGCCAGCCCGAAGTGCTGAAAGACGTAGTTTCTGGCCAGCTCGCCCAGATCCGGTGCAGGTTTGTCGTTCGTGTTGGATTCAACCGTCGGCGCGGAGGACGGCATCTGCGAAGGAGGCGTGCTTGCTGTTCGACTGCTCGAACTTTGTGCCGCGGGAGAAGTTGCCGTGCCGCCCGGCGGCAGACACAGCGCCAGTACGACGGCGAGACTTGCAACACTCGCAAGCAGCGGAATGTGCATTCGTCTGAG